>JBFMDF010000102.1:0-6801 GCA_040753935.1 Bacteroidota bacterium
CAGGTGTAGAGAAATCACCTGAGCCGGGTATCTTGCGAGTTACGTTGAAGGCAAATGAAGCAGATTCTATTCTCGTTATTTTAGGCGATACCGCGCGATGTTCGAGAGTTGATCGATACAATGTTATTGTGTCGCGGGGGAGAATCTATAGAGGAGAAAATTACGCCGACTTGTACCTGACACCGTCGATAGATCGCATTGCAGCCGATACGGTAAATCTTATTCAACGTCAATGGCTTGATGGTCGCTTGGTGAATAGTACTACCGATCCCTTTGAAATTCCTCGCTGGCAAACGCGATATGTTGGTTACACTGTGTTTGAATGGTATACACCGCCGGGAACGTATGATAAACTGCAATTCGCGCTCACCGGTATTGAAGTATTTGTAGCCATTCCAAGGCAGTTTAACAATCCGCTTCAACTCCCTGAAGGGGTTTCATCGGTGATGGACTTTCCCGCCTCAATTACCGTGGAAGAAGGTAAAGTAACAGAAGTGCAGATGGAAATTGATCCATTCAAATCCATTCGACGGTACAGAGATTCATATATTTTTGATCGTGTTCTCAGAATCAAAAAAATAGAGATGAAATAAGCGTTGTTTTGATGTGAACAACAAATAAAGGAATCATCGTGGCAATGAAACATTTGATGTTACGTTTAATCGGAGTTATGTTCTGTGGTTTGGTGTTGCTCTCGTGCGAGCGTCCCACCCAACCTCCAAATCCCAATTTGCCGCCGCATACAAAACTTGCCAACGTGCCGAGTGAAGGAGATACGATATTTCCTCTGGCAACTATGAACTGGACTGGTGGCGATGAAGACGGCTTTGTTGCACGCTACCAATACCGATATTTTACTTACCATTTAGCCCCCGGCTCTACAACGACATGGCTTGTGTATGATTCAACCGACTGGTACGATACTACCGCTACATCGGTTACCGTAGCATTCAACTCAAATCAGGATTTGAACAAACAGATTTTTTTTGTTCGCGCTATCGACAATGAGGGGGCAATAGATCCAAATCCTATTTCACGTGTCATCTATACTACAAAAGCCAGTCCGCCGAAAACAACCATTCGTGTTCCTGTCAACAATTCTTCAGTGTTTGGTCTTCCACACATCAGCGACTGGTGGGAAGGAATTCAATTGCAATTCAGCGCTGTTGACCAAACCGTTGGAGGGAAAATAGTAGAATATGCATGGTCAGTTGATGGTGGTCCTTGGCATTGGGGTGAAGATACGTCGGTGATTATTACACCAGAAAATTTCAAGTTGCCTGTCAACGGAAAACATTCCATTAAGGTCACTTCACGCAACAATACCAATTTGATTGATCCGGTCGGCGATTCTATTTCCATCAACCTACTGGTGCCCACGTTTGAAAAAAATGTACTGATCATTGATGAAACAGATGAATTCAATGCGCCGTTTATTACGTTTAATATCAGCGATGATTCGGTTGATGCTTTCTACTCCCGAATTTTTCCGGGTGCTGCTGTGTGGGATTACAAAGCCAATGGCGGTATGCCGCCCCGCGATACGTTAGCGCATTACAAGTTGATTCTGTGGCATGCTGACGATAGACCGGTGAGTGTGCCGCACAAAATTGCCGAACAAAAGAATATCACCATTTTTACGGACTACTTGCGTGTCGGCGGAAAATTTTTGATGAGTGGCTGGGGAATTTTGAAATCATTTGCGTACGAGAAAAACTTTCCATTTACTTTTCCTCCGGGAACGTTCGTGTACGATTATCTCCATATCCGCACAGTTGATGAAACATCACTGGTTGGTGATTGCATCGGTGGCGCAGGCACGTCGTCGCAATTCAGCACGTTCAGAGTTGATTCAGCAAAACTGGCATCGTTCCCGTACAACGGAATGTTAAGCCAGGTGAACTTGATCACTGTTCCGGCAGGCTTCACCGAAGGATTGTATTCGTACGAAAATCTTCCTAACAGCCCGTATGTTACCTACCGTGGTCGCTACATTGCACTACGGTATTATGGCACAACATACGATGCCGTCGTGCTCGGCTTTCCGATGTATTTTGTGAGAGAAAATGACGCCAGAACGATGGCGAGAGAAATACTTCAAAGTTTGAATGTTCAATAAGGTGCTTTCATGAGAAGGAAAATGAACACAACTGTTTCCCCAATTACTTTTGCCATATGCATTCTCGTGATGATCTTCTACAGTTCATTTCTTTATGCAGGGAACACAGGAAAAATTGCAGGAACAATTAAAGATAAAACCACCAAAGAAGCGCTCATTGGCGCCAATGTAATTGTGAAAGGAACAACGCTTGGCGCTGTAACGGATCCTGACGGTAAATACTTTATTCTGCGCGTGCCTCCTGGTACTGTTGCTGTGCAAATTACCATGATGGGCTATCGCACAGTCACTATTCAAAATGTCAAAATTCTGGAAGACCTGACAACAATTGTTGATGCTGAACTGGAACAAACATCCGTTGAATTGGGAGACGTTGTCATCACTGCAGAACAGAAACTTGTTCAAAAGGATATTACATCAACTCGGCGCACAATTTCACAGGAATCAATTCGTGAATTGCCCGGCCTTGAATCTACCACCGACTTTTTCAAAGTACAATCTGGTGCCTTTCTTTCCGCCGCTCCACAATATGTTAAGTTGGGTGAAGGCCAGCAATTGCAGGTACGCGATGAAAGTTTGAAAGATGTTCATATCCGCGGCGGACGCGGCGGCGAAATTCTGTACATGGTTGACGGAATGCCGGTGAATCATCCCATTTACGGCGGCCGCAGTGTGTTGGATTTGAATGTTGTTGATGTGCAAAGTGTAGAACTGATTACCGGCGGTTTCAGTGCAGAATATGGACAAGCCCAATCTGGTGTCGTCAATATCAGTACACGTACAGGCGGTGACCAGTACAAAGGGGGCGTTGAGTATAAAACGGATAAAGCCAGAGCATTCGGAGAAGTGTACAATACGGATTACCTTTCTCTCTACGCCGGCGGTCCTGAACCAATTACCACCGACCTTTTGCCGGGTTTGGGAATTGATTTGCCGGGCAAAGCAAGCTTCTTCCTCTCTGGCAATTTAAGTGTCACCAACACACCGTACGACAACCACAAACAAAGAAAAAATTTCCCAATGTTTTTTGGATGGGAGATTACCGAACGACAGGATAATACTCTGAACTTGAATGCCAAAGTGAACTGGGATTTATCCAGCGAAGACAGATTCGTCTTCAGTTACCACAATTCGTACAAGCAATGGAGTAGTTTTGATTGGCTCTGGAAATACAATCCGGATCGTATTGCAAGCTACAAGCGCGATAATACCGCAGGCAATTTTCAGTACAACCACGTGATTTCCAATTCGACTTACTTTACTATCAATGCCGGATACCTTGGCGTTACGTACCGTGGATCGCTCGACGGCAGAACGCCCGAAAGTTTTTGGGTGAAAGACACTTCCGGCCGGTACATTTCAACAATTACTCCGCCGCAAATAGACCCGCGGACAGGTTTTTACGACACGCGCGGCTCTGAAAATATTTGGCGAGACGATAAAACAACAACATTCACATTCAAAGGAGACTTCACATCGCAGGTACATTCAGCGCATCTCCTAAAAACTGGGATAGAATTCCAGTATCACGATTTACGTTACATCGATATTCAAGATGGAGGTGTGAAGTTATCACGGTACGCGTTGGGTCTTGATTCGTTGCCACCGCCGGGTCCATTTCCGATGTTCGGACAGTTACGCTGGGTGTTTAATGTGAAGCCAATGATCGGCAGTGCGTACCTCCAAGATAAATTTGAATTGGAATATCTGGTAATTAACGCCGGCGTGCGAATGGATTGGATGGATTTGGGCAGTACCGTCAATGCCAAAGATTGGAAACAGCGGTGGGAAGAGGCAACTGGATTGAAAGCCGATTGGTCAACATTCCGCTATAAATTCAGTCCGCGACTCGGAATTTCATTCCCAATTTCTGAACGAATGGTGCTGTTCTTTTCTTACGGTCACTTCAACCAATTGCCCGAATTGCAGTACTACTACCGCGATCCATACAGCGGTGGTACCACCGGCAACCCAAAACTTGATTACGAACAAACAATTCTATACGAGTTTGGTTTGACGAATCAGATTTCCGATTACTGGGCGATTGATGTGAAAAGTTATGCGAAGGACATTTCAAAACAAGTTGGTACTACGCGACTTCTCGCCGCACTCGGCACTCCTGTTGAATTGTTTGATAACAAAGGGTACGCACGGGCTCGCGGGTTGGAATTTGAATTGACGAAAGGGTATTCCGATTTCATTTCCGGTAAAGCAACATACACGATTCAATGGACGAGCGGTTATTCTTCATCTGCGTTTGATGATTACGTCCGTTCACAGACAGATTTCCCGTACCCTATTCGTGAACGGGCGCTATCGTGGGATGTGCGTCATCAAATTATTATGCAGAGTACACTGTCGGCTAACGAACATCAGGAAGTTGAACTTTTCGGTCTCTCGTTACCGAATTTTTGGAACTTGACGGTGCTCTATCGGTTTTCGACTGGAACACCGTACACGCCAGGTGATGCAACGGTAGATCCCGCAGAATTTCAACGAAGAGAAAATACTGCGGTTGGGCCTTCATCATCAACTACAGATATTAAATTTGAAAAAGGATTTAACCTTGGCAGAGGAATTAAACTTGCTTTCACCGTTGATATTTTTAATCTCTTCGATCAGAAGAACATACAGATTTACTACGGCTTCAATACCTGGACCGGGAAGCCGTATAAATACGGTGACGTAGAAAATCCTCAGAAGAATTTTTACGACTACTACACGATGTATAGCATTATGGACCCGCGGCAATTTTCAACCGGACGAACAACCAAACTGGGGTTGCGGATAGATTTTTAATCTTCAAAAGGTATGATACGTATGAATCAATTTCAGAAATTGTGTCTCATTCTCGTCGGAGGAATGGTGTGTGCATCAATGTTGTTTGCGCAGCAGGCTCGGCTGGATTGGAAACAGCACAACGTCGGCAAAGTGCGGCAAGTGGTGACAAACATGGGAACGATGAACAAAGCGCTCACCAACTTTCCCGGTTTGGTGAACAGCGAATTTCCTCCTAATAGTAATGAAGAACATCTCTACCAGACAGGTTTGTGGGTAGGCGGCATCAATCCTAACGGTGATACGCTTGTATCGGAAACACAAAGCCATTACCGGAATGAATTCTTTCCAACTGCAAGCCGCGGAGATACCATTTGGAGTGTTGCGCGTGGAGAGACCGTGCAGATACCATATTGGAAAAATTATGTTGGTATTTCCGACCAAGATTTTGTTTGTCGTTACAGTGACGACAATATTACGAATATTGAAAATCATACCCCCCTTCATATTGAAGTCATCCAAACCAGCCATGCATGGAGTTCTACTCCGGTTGATGAATTCATCGTCTTCAAGTACAAAATCATACCCAAGAAGCACGCCATTAAAAAGATGTACATTGGCTTTTGGATTCACAGTGCTGTTGGCGTCATTAACACTGCCAACTTTATTGATGAAAACTTGATGTACGACAGAGATTTACACATGACGACAGTGGTCGATACCAAAGGTGGAGATGATGGTACGGCAATCAGTCCATTAATTTGTCGCGTGCTCGCGCCGACAACACCGGGATTGACTTGGACGTGGGGCTACTATGAGCACGAAACAATACCCAATAGTAATATCGCAGAATACCTTGCGATGAGCAGTGGACAAATTATGGAAGACCGTTTGGATCAGCCGGCGCGCGGACATGTAATTCATTCCTTCGGTCCCTTCGATGTAAACGTGGGCGACACGGTGAATGTGGAAATGGCGTTAGTGTTCGGTTACGGACAGAAAGCGGCACTCGCTAACGCAAAGTATTTAGATTTTTTGAAACTCAAAGGATTCAAAGTCCCTTCACCGCCGCCCGCGCCAACAGTAAAAGTTACCCCTCGCAACAAAGGAATACATTTAACGTGGTATCCGCCGGCGGATTCGACGAAGAATCCTGAAAAATACACCGACCCGAATCGCGGGGATTCTATAAAATATCCGTTCGAAGGATATCGAGTGTATAAAAGTTCGAAAGGGAAAAATGGACCGTGGACGTTAATGGCGCAGTACGATGTGATTGACAATATTCCTCCCAACACAGGTTTAACAACATACGAATATGAGGAAATCGGTCTGTTGAATAATGTAGAGTACTACTATGCGGTTACCTCATATTCGAAACCAGATAACAGTATCAACTTCCCATCGCAAGAAACCAGTACATCGGCAACGGCGCTGGTGGTAACGCCCGGCACACAACCACCGTCTACTGTTGGACAAGTCTATGTAGTACCAAATCCATACCGCGGCGATATTGCATACAATTCGTATGATCCGCCATGGGAAAAGCCAGGAGGATCACGCACGCAATGGATGGAACAGGATAGAAAAATTCAGTTCGTGAATTTGCCGCACAGTTGTGAAATAAAAATCTACACGCTGTCGGGCGATTTAGTGTATACAATTCGTCACAACGACCCTAATAAAGGGTATGAAAATTGGAATTTAACCTCATCGGTTGGTCAGGCGGTATCGAGCGGTCTTTATCTTTTTACTGTTGAAGACAAAGTAAACGGCAAGGTGCAAGCCGGAAAATTCGTCATCATCAAATAAATCAGTATGGGTTGAATTATGATACGGAAAATTTTTATTGCAGCAGTGATTATGTCAGCGGGAGCGTATGCCCAGTACGACCGTCCGGGAAG
>JBFMDF010000103.1:0-6751 GCA_040753935.1 Bacteroidota bacterium
TTCAATGATTCGGATGTGGCGTTAGCACAACTGTACTGTTCCCTCATCTGTGATGATGCTTTACCGTTCATCGGCTCACCGAAATTTCCCGCCACAATCATCGGATATTCTTCCATCGATTTTTGAATAGCAAAAATTTCCCGCACCTGCCTGATCCGCTCAGATGAATCGTCCCCGTCGAGATCAGTTGAAGCAAATGCAACAGACTTCAAGCCGAGTTCAAATACCGCGAAGGAGAGCGAGCGGCGTACTTTCCCTTTGCCGGTAGGCAGAGGATACACATTTGATTGCATCATCGGATAAAGACAAAAGAGTGCATTCCCCGAATCCCACCCTTGATAGTACCGCGCTTTTGCAAATGTTCCACGCATATCAAGCAGTTTGCGCAGTTCTTCAAACGGATCGAATCCCGGTTTTGAATCCGTTGCTCGCACAATTTGCTGAACGGCTACCACTTCCGCCCCTGTAGCTTTCACCCAATCAGCAAATTTCTTCACATCAGTTTTATCATTCACACCATGGGCAAGATTGATGGAAAGTATTTTGAATGACGAGGTCAGCGGTTTCAGAGGTCCTTTCAACTCACCCGGCGTTTCAGCGACCTCTTTCGGTCCAGCGCAGGAAGCAAGGAATGCAACCACAATGGCAGAGATGGAAAAAAATTTTTTCATGAAATGGAGTTCCACATCAATTTAAATGAATTCCTGAGAGTTCCTGTTGAAGAAGTTGCAATCCTTGGGTGACGTTCAGAGGATTGTAGTGAAACGCTTGTTTCGCTTTGTCGTACATGAACGAGGTATTCAACGGCCGTTGAGCAAGTTGCTGAAGTTCTGCCGTTTTTACTCTCTGGATCAACGATGAATCAAAACCAAAAACATCGGCAACGCGAAGAGCAAAATCATAGCGGCTGATTGTTTCTGCACCACAGACGTGAAATAAACCGGCAACGTTCTGATCGACCACGCTTTTCATCGCATGGGCAAGGTCGAACACATTAGTCGGGTTGCTGATTTGGTCATCAACACAACGAATTGGCTTGCTTTCACGAAGATTGTGAATAACCCATAACGCAAAATTGTTCTTCACCTTTACGCCAACACCATACACCACCACCGTTCGCAGAATGGCATAGTCAATGCCGCTAGAGATGATGACGTTTTCACCCGCCAGTTTCGTCTTACCATAATAATTGACAGGATTGACACGGTCGTCTTCTTTGTAATGACCGGTTTTTCCATCAAACACATAGTCGGTGGAGATATGAACAAGTTTTGCATCGATACGGCGACAGACTTCCACAAGATTTTCTACGGCGGTCACATTCACTTTCCACGCTTTTTCTTTTTCACGTTCGCACGCATCAACGTTGGTCATGGCGGCGGCGTTGAGAATGACATCAGGACGAAAACTTGTCACCAGACTTTTCACATCGCTCCGATTCGTAATATCCAGTTGAGTATAATCAATGAGCACATAATCATGAACAAACGCCCGGTGATACGATGTGTGCAACACCTCATACTCAGGGTTGTTATTGAACAGCCAAGCAAGTTTTTGTCCAAGCAAACCATTACTTCCGCATACTAAAATTCGTTTCATTGTAACTCTCTTAACTTCTGCAATTCGCCATGTTTTTCCGAAAGCGAAAATTTTGTGCTGTACGACGCCATCTTCTGTGCAAATCGTGCGGCATCGAAATAATTTTTCTTCGTCAGATAACCGTATAAAAATGAAGCGCCAAAAATATCACCTGAACCAATGGAAGAAACCGGCGATTCGTTCGCCCCTTCGGAAAAATGGTCAATGGTCAGTGTCTTATGTTCTTCTCGAAATAATGTTGCACCATTCTTCCCTCGGGTAATCACAAACGCTTTCACCATGAGCGGCATCATCTGCCTTGCCAAGGCTTCGTTTGAGTACTGTTCAAGTGAAATTCCTTCCGCCTCTTCTTCATTCATCTGAATACTGTCGGTCATGAAGCACCATCGGCGCCAGTCGCTCATCGCACGCCGAAATCGCGTGCCGTCCGGATTAATTGCCAGCGTAAGACAATGCATATCAAAATGAATCGGTACTCTTCGGTTTCTTACTTCCAATCTGATGCGGTCCATTGTTTCCAACGTAATGTCGGAACCGGAAATCATATTGATGTACACGCCGTCACAGTTACTTAGAAACGGCTTAATTGTTTCGAACGGAATCGGCGGAGAGATATTTTCAACTCGCTCGTTCGGATTGTCAACAAAATAGTGTACGTAGTTTGAGCCGCTCTTCAATTCAAAAATTCCCGCACCATCAACGTTGCCCCATTGCTGGACTGCCGTTTTGAAGTCATGAATTTCCTGCGAACCGACACCAAGAACGGGAAAAAGCGTATCATGTGGCGAGGCAATGTTTGCCATGGCTGCAATGGCATGATACATTCCGCCGAATTTTTTCTCTTCTGAACCATCAGCCCCATGAAATACATCCACGCAAAAATGTCCGATGAGAACAATCTTCATTGTCGCTTCTTGTAAACGTCCTTCGGATCGAAAACAATATCGTTTGTTTCGCTGATGCTATTTCCTTCATCAATTACTTCGCGGAAAAAACAGGTACGATGTCCCGTGTGGCATGCCGCACCGCCGATTTGATGCACCCGTAACAACACCACATCGCCGTCACAATCGACGTGAATTGATTTTACCTCTTGCAAATTGCCAGACTCTTCTCCTTTACGCCACAATTTTTTGCGGGAGCGGCTCCAGTAGACTGCACGATGTGTTTTTATTGTTTCAGCAAGACTTTCACGATTCATCCACGCCATCATCAGTACATCGCCGGTCGCCTCATCTTGTGCAATGGCGGGAACGAGTCCGCTGGAATCGAATTTTATTTGATCGAGTATTTTCATTGGATTATTTGAAGATGACCGTCACCTTTAAGGTGACGGTCATCTGGTTATATGGAATTATGTTCTCACCAAAATATTTTTTGATTTCAAAAACTCTTTCGCTTGTGCAATTGTGTATTGACGGAAATGAAAGATTGACGCCGCGAGTACTGCATCAACATTGGCAACTGCAAACGCATCGTGCAAATGGTAAAGATTGCCGGCACCGCCGCTTGCAATCACTGGAATCTTCACGCTTGCACAAACTTTCTTTAACAATTCAAGATCGTAGCCGTCTTTTGTTCCATCGCGGTCCATACTTGTTAATAAAATTTCTCCTGCCCCAAGTTCTTCTGCCTGTTGCGCCCACTCAACAACATCAAGATTGGTTTCGGTTCTGCCACCGTGGGTGAAGACTTTCCATTTTTCGTCGGCAACTTTTTTTGCATCAATTGCTACTACAATACACTGAACGCCGAATCGCTCCGCGCCATCTCGGATTAACTGTGGATGGTTTACCGCCGAAGTGTTGATGCTCACCTTGTCTGCTCCGCTCCGCAACATCTCACGCATATCATCGGTGGTACGAATGCCGCCACCGATGGTAAATGGAATTGACACTTCCTCTGCAGTACGTCTGACAACATCAACCATGGTTGCGCGGTTATCGGATGATGCGGTAATATCCAGAAAAACCAACTCATCAGCTCCTTCAGCATCGTAAAATTTTGCCTGCTCGACAGGGTCACCCGCATCGACTAATCCGACGAAGTTTGTTCCTTTGACAACTCTTCCATTGTCAACATCGAGGCAGGGGATGATTCTTCTCGCTAACAATTTCTACTTTCTCATTAAATCATTGATTCATTTTTCCAGTAGTGTGTTTCATGCACAAATGAACCAATGAATACTTTACTTATTCATGTTATACAAAGCGGAGATGCAACGCTGAGCATTCTATCCTATGGATTGACGAAGTCAATGAGTCGTAGACCTGCTCGGCGATGGTGGAAACTTTCAAATTCACACTGTTCTCAACACCGACCAGGAGGTCGGCGATACGTTTGCGTAACTTTAGTTAATTATATTCTTCTCGTCGGCCCTAAATCTTCTAATTTCTCTTCGTTCTCCCGCCATAATGCCTGACATGAAAATCTGTTTTCGTACAACGCTTTACCGATAATAACGGAATCAACTCCAAACTTCTCAAGTTCCTGCATCTTAATTAAATCCTGATAACCGGATACACCGCCCGATGCAGTAACACGTAACTGCGTCTTTTGCGCTATTTCACGGATTGCATCAAAATTTGGTCCGGTCATCATGCCGTCGCGCGAGATATCAGTATAGACAATGCGGCATACGCCGAACGCTTTCATGTTGAGGGCGAGAGAAACGGCTTCGATGCCGGTGTTTTCCTGCCATCCTTTTGTCATCACAACGCCGTTTTTCGCATCAATACCGACGACAATTTTTCTTGCACCAAAATCTTTTACGCACCGCGCAACAAGATCAGGATCATCAATTGCCGCTGTGCCAATCACAACACGATAAACGCCACAGTCTAATAATTTTTTAACTTGGTCGTACGTTCGCACCCCTCCGCCGACTTGAACAGGAATATCTATAGCGCCAATCATGTTGCGAATAACGCTGAGATTTCTCATTCGTCCTTCAAACGCGCCGTCAAGATCAACCACGTGCAGGCATTTTGCATTTTCACCTCGCCAGAGAATTGCCATCTGCACCGGATCGTCGGAATAAATTTTTTCCGTACCAGGGGCACCTTGCACTAACCGCACACAGCGGCCATCTTTTAAATCTATTGCTGGTAAAATAAGTATCATAATCTATGCACGATGTCAGAAACTCTGCTGATAAATATTTGAATAACAGATGTTACGCATTGACGAAGTCAATTCGTAGGCGATTGATGGTGACAAATTTCTAAATTCACCAACTTCTCAACGCTCACCAAAGGCGGGCGATACACTTGCCTAACACCAGTGGATAATTCTCAACTTTATTGCTGCGCTTGAATAAAGTGTCTGACCTTTCCCTCATAAATCAGAAAAATTCTTCAACAACTGAAATCCCGTCTTTTGACTTTTTTCCGGATGAAATTGAATACCGTAAATATTGTTATGGTGAATGATAGACGAAAAGCGAAATCCATACTCCGTTAGCGAAAGCGTAACATCATCGTTTGGTTCAACATAATACGAATGTACAAAATAGACAAAACTTTTATCGGTAACCCCTTTCAACAACGGTGACTGCTTCGTAATTTCTATTTGATTCCACCCCATGTGAGGAACTTTAACCGTTTCCGGAAACTGCTTCACTTCTCCACCGACAAAATGTAATCCCATATGTTCACCCAATTCATAACTTTTTGTGAACAACAACTGCATTCCCAGACAAATTCCTAACAACGGTTTTCCTGCGGCAACATGATCTTCAATAACACCTTTTAAACCAAGCACCTTGAGATTTTCCATTGCCGTACCGAATGCTCCAACACCAGGAAGGACGAGTTTTTCCACTTTGCTCAATTCAACCGGATTGTCGGAAATAAACGACTGCACGCCGACCTTTTCGAAAGCTTTTTGCACAGAGCGTAAATTGTTTAGATGATAATCTACAATACCGATCATAATTGATAAGTGATAATGGATAATGGTGTTTCACATTATCAATTACTCATTATACATTTTCCGTTGATTATAGTTTCCCTTTTGTCGAAAGCACACCTTTGACCCGCGGATCAAGTTCACACGCCTGCCGCATTGCCCGTGCAAATGCTTTGAACAGTGCTTCAACTTTGTGGTGCGTGTTCTTCCCGTAGATCACTTCAACATGAATGTTTGCTTTACTGTTATCGGCAAACGACTGGAAGAAATGTTCGATCATTTCTGTGGAAAGATCGCCGACTTTCTTTCGATTGAATTCCGCCTTGAAGACAAGCGCTGACCGTCCGCTTAAATCCACAACACATCGGGCAAGTGATTCATCCATTGGAACGTACGCATATCCGTACCGCGCAATGCCTTTCTTTTCTCCAAGCGCGCTTGCAAACGCATTGGCAAGTGCAATCCCAACATCTTCAGTGGTGTGGTGATCATCCACATGCAAATCGCCTTTGCAGGTCAACGTAATATCAAACATGCCGTGTTTTGCAAACAGGTCGAGCATGTGGTCAAGAAAACCGATGCCGGTAGAAATAGACGATTCGCCGTTTCCGTTTAACACAACAGTTGCGGAGATGTTGGTCTCTTTTGTTTTTCGTTTTATCGTGGCTTTGCGCATAAAAAATTTCAGAGAAAAAAGAAAAATAGGGACGTCTTTGCGGCGTCCCTACAAGAAAATGCGCAAAAATTATGAGAGTTTCAAGGAAGATGGCATCTCTGACAGAGATGTCATCTGTAGTGAAGAAATTGCCCGGAAAGGCTTTCAACATCCCCGAAATCAATAAGATTACGGGGACGTAAATTAATTTTTTACGCTTTATACCGAAAACATTTCACTTCGTGGTCATTCACCATTCCAACTGCTTGCATAAATGCATAGCAGATTGTAGAGCCAACGAATTTGAATCCACGCTTCTTCAAATCTTTGCTCATCGCATCAGATTCAGGAGTTGAAGCAGGAATATCTTTGATTGACAGGCGCTTGTTCACTATCGGCTTGCCGCCGACGAATTGCCAGATATATAAATCAAAACTGCCGAATTCCTTCTGAATCTGCAAGAATGCCTTTGCATTGGAAATGACGGCAGCTATCTTCAAACGATTGCGAATGATTCCTTCATTCTTCAGTAACTCCATCATTTTCTTTTTATCGTACTTCACAATTTTTTTTGCATCAAAATTATCG
>JBFMDF010000104.1:0-6690 GCA_040753935.1 Bacteroidota bacterium
GGGTTGCGGTGTATTTTACTCTCTGAACCGCCTGCGACAAAACCGGAATTCCCATCACGCGAAAAATTCCCTCGGCAATAAACTCACTTTGGTTGTAGCCGCGTTCCCGTTTTTTTCTCTTGTTCAGCGGAACGGGGACAACAGCATCAGCCATAACGCCGGCATGTTGCAACGCAATACCTATACGCTCTCCCAACTCTCTGCCGAACGAGGTAATCTCTTCGTACTTCAATGCGTGAGCAAGACGTTGCAGCACTTTTCCTTTCTCAAAATAGTAGAGAGGAAAAAAATCGTCAATCACTCCGCCGTCACGGAATCGTTCCATGTTTGAGGTAAATGTGAAATCATCGCGGCGGACGGGAGTAAGAGAAGACCAGCATTGAGCGCAAATTCTGTTTTCATCTTCGGTTAAATAAGTGCCACAATGAAAACAGGTATTGAGGAAGAAGAAATCTTTGATTGGAGTAATGATTGAACGAATTAAATTCATTGTATTCCAAATTTTGACTTTCTCCTATCCCTTCTCTGGCAGACGTCCCACTGCTACACGGGAAATTTTATTTGCCGTCAGACAGTCGTTGAATTTCATCTCTCAACTGTGCCGCACGTTCAAATTCAAGTTCGGCAGCGGCACGCTCCATCTCGCTTCGCAATTCTTCAATCAGATCTTGCCGTTGTTCTTTGGAGAGATACTTGATGACGTTTTCCGCCACCACCGGCAGATATTTCTTCTCTTTTCGTTCTTCGTAACGATGTGCCACGTCGGCAACTGCCGTTGACGCAAGAATCTCTTGTTGGGTTTTGTAGATTGTTTTGGGAGTGATGTTGTGTTGCTTGTTGAACTCAATCTGTTTTGCGCGGCGGCGTTCTGTTTCCTCAATCATCTTCTTCATCGAGTCGGTAATTTTATCGGCGTACATAATAACTTTACCGTTGGCATTCCGTGCCGTGCGCCCGGCGGTTTGTATCAGCGAGCGTTCCGAACGCAGAAATCCTTCCTTGTCCGCATCAAGAATTGCCACGAGCGACACTTCAGGCAAATCCAATCCTTCACGAAGCAAGTTCACACCAACGACAACATGACTGTGTCCAAGACGTAGTCGTCGCAGAATTTCCACGCGATTGAGCGCATCAACTTCGGAGTGAATGTATTCAACCTGTATTCCTATATCGGCAAGGTATTCGGTTAAATCTTCTGCCATTCGCTTGGTCAGCGTCGTTACCAGCACACGTTCGTTGATTGTTATCCGCTGACGAATTTCAGCGATGAGATCATCTATTTGGTTCTTTACCGGACGCACTTCAATAACAGGGTCGACCAGTCCGGTTGGGCGAATCACCTGTTCTACAAACACGCCGCGTGTTTTTTCCATTTCATAATTTCCCGGCGTTGCGCTGACAAAAATAACCTGATTGACCATCTGCTCCCATTCTTCAAAGGTCAGCGGACGGTTGTCAAGTGCAGAAGGGAGACGGAATCCGTGTTCAACGAGCGTCATCTTTCTGTTGCGGTCACCATGGTACATTGCGCCGATTTGCGGAACAGTAACGTGCGATTCGTCGATAATCAACAGATAATCTTTCGGAAAGTAATCGAACAAGCAGAACGGGCGCGAACCCGGGGGGCGACCTGCAAGATGCCGTGAATAGTTTTCAATACCGGAACAGTAGCCAACTTCTCTCATCATTTCAATATCGAAGCGCGTGCGCTGTTCCAACCGCTGCGCTTCAACATACTTTTGCATACTGCGCAATTCTTCCAACCGCTGTTTCAGTTCTCTTTCGATTGATTGTATTCCCCGTTCCAGCGATTCACGCGTGGTAACAAATTGCTTTGCCGGATAAATCACATCATAATCGGTCTCCCCCTGCACTTTGCCATCAATCGGATTGATGTAGGAGATTTTTTCGATTTCATCGCCGAAGAATTCTATACGGATAGCTTCATCGTTTTCGTATGCCGGAATCACTTCTACCACATCGCCACGAACGCGAAATGTACCGCGTGAAAATTCGTAGTCGTTGCGTGCATAGAAAATGTCGAGCAGTTTGCGGAGAAATTTGTTCCGTTCAATGCGGTCTCCTTTTTTCACCACCACCATTTGCTCCACCCATTCATCCGGCGCACCGATGCCGTAAATGCAGCTAACCGATGCAACAACAATGACGTTTCTGTTGCCGCTCAACAACGCGCTGGTTGCACGCAATCGAAGCCTGTCAATTTCTTCGTTAACAGAAGAATCTTTTTGGATATACGTATCGGTCGTCGGCACGTACGCTTCGGGTTGGTAGTAATCGTAGTAACTGATGAAGAACTCGACGTGATCGTGCGGAAAGAAACTTTTAAACTCTGCATATAACTGTGCGGCAAGCGTTTTGTTATGCGACATCACAAGGACGGGGCGATCGAACTGCGCGATGACGTTAGAAATAGTGAATGTCTTTCCGCTTCCCGTTACGCCGAGCAACGTTTGATATTTGTCGCCGCGTCGAATTCCTTCCACCAACTGCTGAATTGCCTGCGGCTGGTCGCCACGCGGTTGATAATCTGATACAAGAGTAAATGGCATTGAAATATTATCCTTCTCGCATACACAAGTCCCGCGCACTGCTATAGAAAAATTCAGGTGCGGGGAAACAACTCTCTCTCTACCGTGGAACGTACGGAGGACTCGTTCTTCAAGTACACCTATGGGAAGTAAATTCCTTTTTTTATTGCCCCAAGCATTCCTGCCCGAAACGTCCGCTCGTCAACCTTATTCAGTGCGCGAATTTCTGCCGGAGTCATAAGTTTCGTTACCGGAATATAACTCAATTTCAGTCCGATTTCTTCCATTGGCTCATCAACAAATTCCCACTGCTGTTTGTCCCATCTCGACAGATTGAGGGGAATAGTGTACTGGCGAAGCGAGTACTCTTTCTTCATATTGTAGAACGAGGGAAAGTACGACATCACCAACTCCCTCACATCGCGGTAAATCGGCTCTCGGAATCGAAGTCCGACAAAATTTGATTTTGCCACGGCGCCGACTTTCCCATTCCTTTTGAAAATTGCAATCACATGGTCATCATCCCGCACCGCCTGCATATCAACAATCAGCGGCGGATATCCCAATCGTCGTAACATTGCCGCGGCAAATACCGCTCCGTCGAAGCAGTGGGCTTTTTTATCCCGAAGAACTGAACGCGGACAGCGATAGCGTGATTCGGTGCTGTACGGAATACTATCGAGAAATTCTTGAATGTTGTACGGCGAGGTGAATTTTTTTATAATCTGGAGTTCGTTGTTGGTGTATCTGTGTACCATTACAATTCTACTTGAAGTAGTGAAAGTGACATTGGTTGAGAGGTGCCTGAAATGTTTTTGGGAAATAACGTCACCGCAACATTGTGAGTAATTTCAACTTTACCGGTAGAATGATGGTATGCTATTAACTCACCAAGTATTGACATAATGATAATGCTGTAACCGGAACCGTCCTGTCCGGGCCTCACCAACAGTATTCCTGCAAAACCTCCCACGAGACCTCCCACAAAAGTATACAACGAAGAGCCGTTATCATAGACCAATTCACCGACCACGTACACACCGAGCGTAGAACCGACAAACCATCCCCCAACTGCCAATGGCGGCACTTTCTGATGTGGCTTCACAAAAGCAGAATATCCCAAATATCCAAGCCCATAGCCGGCAATTATTTGGCCGCTCACTGTTGCACTACCAATCAAAAACCGCTCGATTGAAGATTTCCTCACAACACTCGTATCGGTTTGAGAGTGGACACAGACACCTGTGCTAACGATGAGAAGTAAAATTACTCTCAGTGATTTCATTTTACAATGACAAGTTTCTTTGTCTGTGAAAAATCGCCGGCGCTTAATCGGTAGAAATATAATCCGCTCGCGACATTGTTTCCATCCCATTCAACATTGTACGTTCCGGCATCAAGGGAAGAGTTCACAAGTTGTGTAATCAGTTTTCCGTCAATAGAATAGATTTCCAGTTTGGTATGCGCCTGCTGAGGAATATCGAACTCGATCTTTGTTTTCGGGTTGAACGGATTAGGGAAATTCTGTCGGAGGTTGAATGACTTGGGTTTGCCTGTATTTTCTTTTCTCACTTTTGTCGGCACAGAAAGTAATCCCGCATTGACCCATGCAGTGTACCACAGACTGGCAAGATGCACTGTCGCCGATTGGAACTGTTGTTTGGTCATTTCTCCTAATTGTTGCCACAGAATAGCATAATATTGAGAATTGTACGATCCGCCGGTTGCCGCTTTTGCCAGATTGTCTGCATGAAAAATTGAATCAATCAACGAATTGGAGTGAAGAATAAAATCAAATGCAAATCCATACACATCATCAATATACTGCACGGAATCCTTTGTGATCATAATTTGATCGCTGTAGGTATTGATCATTGTTGTTTCATAGCGCGAGTGAATTCCCGTGTTGCCGGTAAACTGCCCGTTGTAGTTTGCCGCAGCATGAAGCGGCTGGTGAGGATCAGAAACGTAATGTCCGAGATCCGCCGCGTATTGATATGCCGTTGCCCAGTCGCCGCGTTTCAATTGTGCAGTGAGTGAATCCATCATCCACTCTATTGTCCACGGATTTGTTCCGTTCTCTTTCACACGATTCCATCCGTACAGCATTACCAGTGTATCAAAACTACGGGACAGTTGCTTGAAGTTCGGGTAGTCATCAACATCCAGGTAATGGCGGTATTGTTCAGAGAACATTGCTGTGTCGGCAGTTCTGCGTGTATCGGCATCGGTAGAGTGCGTCTCAAAAAACAACTGCTGATTGATAAATTGCTGCATCGAAGGGGGAAGATGAATGACCGCATTTTTATTAATCTTTTTGTGTCCTGTACTTCCCCAACCAAACATACACTGCGTTACGTTTATCAGTAGAATTACTGAAATAAATACTCTCTGCATGTCATCCTTCATTGTTGCTGATAAATAAATATAAGAGAAATACCAAGAAAGAAAAGTGTGATGGGCAGTTTATCAACAGATCATTGCTTGTTACGCGCTTCTTCTTGTCTTTCAAAATCTTCAACGTATCCGGCACACACAACATCTCCCATAACATTGATAACTGTTCGTCCCATATCTAACAATCGATCAACACCCAAAATAATAGCGATACCGTCCGGTGGAACATTCACCTGCGCAAGAATGATCATCAACAGCGGCAACGATGCACCGGGAACACCGGCAGTTCCAATTGCCGAAAGTACCGCCAGCGCAACCACAAACAATTGCTGACCAAGTGTTAATTCAACGCCAAACACTTGTGAGATAAAAAGTACAACTCCACCTTCAAACAGTGCTGTGCCATTCATATTCATTGTGGCGCCGAGCGGCAGAACAAATCCTGCAACGGAAGGCCGTATTCCCAAATTCTCCTCCGACACACGAATTGTTGTAGGCAATGTTGCGTTACTGGATGAAGTGGAAAACGCGGTGACCATGATCGGAATTGCACCCTTCAAATACTCCACAGGATTTCGTTTTGCTAAAAACTTAATCAGGATCGGATAAAAAAGAAGCAACACGATTGCATACCCACCTAGGATAAGGATAACGTACATTCCGAGTTTCTGAAGTAAATCAAGCCCGAACCGCGCTGTAACCGAGAAGATGAGACAAAAAACCGCATACGGTGCAAGTTTCATTGCAAAGCCGACGATCTTTACCATCGCCTCGGTTAATGCATCGAGCCATTTCATCATAACATCACGGCGCTCGGTTTGAATTTTTGTTAAGGCGGCACCGACAAACAACGCAAACATAATAATTGGTACCATTTGCATCTCTGTGAACGCCTTCATCATATTCCGCGGCAGAAAATTATCCAACACATAATTGACTATTCCGATGATGGAGGTTGGCTGGACATTTTTCTTCATTCCAAGTTCCGCTGTTGCGCTGGAATACGACGCCATCAGTGTCTTGCGCGCTTCTTCGTCGAAACCTGCACCCGGTTGTACAACGCCTAACAAAAAAATTCCCAATGCTGCCGCAAAAGAGGAGGTAATGAGAAAAAACAGCAGTGTTCTGCTTCCCATTCTTCCAAGTTTTCCCAAATCGCCCAAACTGGCAACGCCGCTTGCCAGCGAAGCAAAGACTAGCGGTACCACAACGATAAACAGCATCCGCAAAAATATTTGCCCGATCGGATGAGCCACACCGTCAATGGCAAACGCTAGAAATTCTTTGGCACTCTCGTTTTCACCAACGGAGAGATTGGCAATGACGCCAACAATTGTTCCAGCCAACAGCCCGCCGAGAATATGCCAATGAGATTTGTCCGAAGGATTTTTTGAATTGTGTGCGTTCATAGTGAATTATTGTTGGTGTAGAAAAATTTTAACAAATCAATATAGGCATTTTGAAAGAGCAACAAAAGCAAGTTTACCTCGTCAACGGCATCATAAGCGATGTACTTGTGGCAATTAACTTCCCCTTCCCATTCACTGCTTCTGCTGATAAATGCATTGCCGAAAGACCGCGGGAAACCACACGCGCCGTTACTATCAACGTATCACCAGCGTTGATGGGGCGAATATAATTTGTATGAAGAGCAAGCGTTGTGCATGGAGTTCTTGCCGCTAGATAACTGAGCGGACCAAAAACATTGTCGAACGCCGCAGTAATCAATCCCCCCTGCATCGTT
>JBFMDF010000105.1:0-6634 GCA_040753935.1 Bacteroidota bacterium
ATTTTGGAACGTCGTTTTTCATTAAATGAGCAAAATCAAAATTACATTTCCTGATAAATCGGTTAAAGAATTCGATTCCGGTGTTACCGGAATGCAGATTGCCGAAAGCATTAGTCGCGGTTTAGCAAAAAATGCATTGTCGGTTTCGGTGAATGGAGAGGTGTGGGATTTAAGTCGTCCGATTACTACCGATGCTGAAATAAAAATTCACACGTGGGAAAGTGATGAAGGGAAAGCAACGTATTGGCATAGTTCTGCTCACTTAATGGCAGAAGCAATTGAAGCAATTTTCCCCGGCACCAAATTCGGTATCGGTCCGCCAATTGAAAATGGATTTTACTACGATATTGATATGGGCGATCACTCGCTCACCACCGATGATTTGAAAGCGCTTGAGGAAAGAATGGTGGAGTTGGCAAAACGAGATGTGCCGTACGAACGCCGCGAAGTGAGTTGGGAAGAAGCAGTTGCCTATTTCAAAAAGAAAGGTGATCCGTACAAATTGGAACTGCTGGAAGAACTGAAAGGCGAACAGATCAGCATGTACCATCAAGGAAACTTCACCGATTTGTGTTATGGTCCGCATATTCCTTCCACCGGTAAAATTAAACATGTGAAGTTGCTGAGTATTGCCGGCGCCTACTGGCGTGGAAGCGAAAAGAATAAAATGCTTCAGCGTATTTACGGCATTACGTTCCCAACAAAACAAGAATTAGATGAGTACGTATTCAGATTGGAAGAAGCCAAGCGACGCGACCACCGCAAACTTGGCGTCGAATTAGAATTGTTTATGCTCACGCCGAAAATCGGAGGCGGACTTCCGGTCTGGTTGCCGAACGGAACTATCGTTCGACGCAAACTGGAAGAATTCATTAAAGCAGAATTAGTGAAACGAGGATACACCGAAGTCATTACTCCGCACATCGGCAATTTAAATTTATATCGAACAAGCGGACACTATCCGTACTATGCTGAATCGCAATTTGCTCCAATTAAAGTTGAAGATGAAGAATACATTCTCAAGCCGATGAACTGTCCGCATCATCATCAGATTTACTCCAGCAAGCCGCGCTCGTACCGTGATCTTCCAATCCGCCTTGCTGAATTTGGAACGGTGTACCGCTATGAACAGTCTGGCGAGTTAAGCGGCTTATCGCGTGTTCGCGGCTTCACCCAAGATGATGCGCACATTTACTGTACTCACGACCAACTGAAGAGTGAACTGCAAAACGCCATTGAGTTGA
This sequence comes from Bacteroidota bacterium, assembly GCA_040753935.1. Lineage (GTDB taxonomy): Bacteria > Bacteroidota > Ignavibacteria > UBA10030 > UBA8401 > SpSt-333. The sequence goes on from JBFMDF010000105.1 coordinate 1,245, forward strand.
CACAGCTTGTGTTTACAACCTTCGGCATGCCCGTGAAAACACGTTTGTCGTTTCGCGATCCGGCAAAAATGGAAAAGTACGCCGGCGCTCCTGAAATGTGGGATCAGGCAGAAAGAGAGATCAAAGAAGTTGCTGATGCAATGAAACTAGATTACGTCATTGGAATCGGTGAAGCGGCATTTTACGGACCAAAATATGATTTCATTGTGAAGGATGCTCTCGGCAGACAGTGGCAATTGGGAACGGTGCAAGTGGATTACGTTATGCCCGAACGTTTTCAGTTGGAATATGTCGGTCCGGATGGTCAAAAACATCGTCCGGTCATCATTCATCGCGCTCCGTTTGGTTCAATGGAGCGGTTTCTTTCAATTCTGATTGAGCATTACGCCGGCGAGTTTCCGCTTTGGTTAGCACCAGTGCAGGCGGTAGTTCTACCAATTACGGATGCGCAGGTAGAATATGCTCACGAAGTCATTACGACATTAAAAAATTCCGGTTTACGTGTTGAACTTGATGCAAGAAATGAGAAAATTGGGTACAAAATTCGTGAACATGAATTGAAAAAAGTGCCGTACATGCTGGTTGTCGGAGAGAAAGAACGGCAGACGCGCAGTGTGTCGGTACGTCGGCATAAGAAGGGAGATATTGGTACATTATCACTAGAGGAGATTCTGAAAAAACTAACAACTGAAAACTCTGTTTATTTCAAAACAACACAGGAGGCATAGTTATTAAAGAAAAACGACCTCGTATCAATGAGGAAATTCGCGGCGATCTTGTTCGCGTCATCGAAGATGGCGGCGGGCAACTCGGCATCATGACACCGAGAGAAGCACACGCACTTGCAGCACAAAAAGGGAAAGACCTTATTGAAGTTGTACCCAATGCAAATCCGCCGGTGTGCAAAATAATGGATTTTGGAAAATACAAATACGAAATCCAAAAGAAAGAAAAACTTCAAAAGAAACATCAGCATGTTTCGCAGTTAAAAGAACTCCGGTTCCACCCGAATACGGATACACATGATTTTGAATTTAAGGCGAAACATGCACTGCAATTTCTTGAAAATGGAGATAAAGTAAAAGCCACAGTCATTTTCAAAGGTCGTGAAGTTGCATACAAAGAACAGGGCGAAGAACTGTTACAACGATTAACAGAGAAATTATCCGGCGTTGCAAAAATTGATCAACCGCTGAAAATGGAAGGACGATTTATGGTGATGATTTTTGCGCCGGATAAGTCACCCGGAAAATCGAAATCAGAAAAGCAAAAACAAGTACAATCAACCTGAAGGTGAACAATGCCAAAAATGAAATCACATCGAAGTGCGCGCAAAACGTTTAGCGTTACGGCAACGGGAAAGATTAAACGACGCAAAATGGGACGTCGTCACATCTTAACCAGCAAATCCCGAAAACGAAAACGTCATTTGCGTAAGCCGACGCTTGTATCGAAAGCCGATGCGGCAAAAATCAAAGAAATGTTACTGATGTAACTTTTTAATTCACTATTCTATTCATTGAAAGGAGACAAGAGCAACTATGCCACGTTCGCAAAATAAAGTTGCCTCCCATCGCCGTCGCAAGCGCATTTTAGCACAAGCGAAAGGTTATTGGGGTGCGAGAAGCAAGGTCTATACGGTAGCCAAACATCATGTTGATAAAGCGATGCAGTATGCATACCGTGACCGCAAAGCGAAGAAGAGAACTTACCGTCAACTCTGGATAGCGCGTATCAACGCTGCTGCTCGTTTGCACGGACTAACATACTCAACACTCATCGCCGGATTGAACAAAAAATCAGTTTCCATTAACCGCAAGGTATTGGCTGAACTTGCTGTTCATAATCCCGACGCATTCACTGAAATAGTTAACTTTGTTAAATCATAATCTACAACTTCCCATTACGGTGCATTTCAATGCCTGTGGTGGGAAGTTTTTTGTTTGTACACCATCAGCATGTTGAACGAAAAAATTACTTCGATCGAATCACAAATTTCCGCATCACTTGCCGCTATTTCTTCAGCCGAAGATGTCGAGAAGTTCAGAGTTGAATTCCTTTCCCGTAAAGGAAAAATTGCAGCGCTCTACGATGATCTAAAATCTCTTCCTGCTGATCAAAAACCCTTGTTCGGACAGAAAATCAATCAACTGAAAAAAAAGGCAGAAGACATATTTGAATCGTTGCAAGCAAAAATGAAATCTGCTTCAACGAAACAAGAGTTTATCGACCTCACACTACCGGGACGAATGTTGCCGAAAGGGACCCGTCACCCCATTACACAAACAATTGAACACATGAAGAGCATTTTTGTTTCTATGGGATTCGGCATCGTCTATGGACCGGAAATAGAAGATGATTATCATAATTTTGAAGCATTGAATTTTCCTCCGAATCATCCTGCTCGAGATATGCAGGATACATTTTTTATCACGGACGATATAGTTCTTCGCACGCACACCACGCCGGTGCAAATACGTGTGATGAAAACGCAGAAACCGCCAATACGCGTTATTATGCCCGGACGCGTATATCGAAATGAAGCGCTCAGCGCACGAAGCAATTACTTTTTTCACCAAGTCGACGGATTATATGTTAATGAAAAGGTGACATTTGCAGAATTGAAAGGGACACTCATTACGTTTGCAAAAAGTTTTTACGGCAGTAATATTAAATATCGTTTTCGACCAAGTTACTTTCCGTTCACAGAGCCAAGTTTGGAAATGGACATCACCTGCTTTCTTTGTTCCGGAAAAGGGTGCCGCATTTGTAAACAAACCGGATGGTTAGAAGTGTTGGGAGCAGGAATGGTTCATCCCAATGTCTTTCGTAATTGTGGATATGATCCGGAGGTAATCAGCGGTTTTGCGTTTGGAATGGGGGTTGACAGAATTTCCCTTCTTCGCTATGGCGTGGATGATATCAGAACGTTCTTTCAAAACGACATACGATTTCTAAATCAGTTTTAATATTTCTTCTATGCGTATCAGTTTCAAGTGGTTACAAAATTATATTGACCTTAAAAATACACCGGAAGAGGTTGCCCAAACACTGACTCAAATTGGTCTTGAAGTTGAATCAATTGAATACCCGGGGAAAAAGTACGATGGATTTGTTGTTGGAGAGGTGCTCACCGTACAGAAACATCCTAATGCAGATCGGTTAACGGTATGTACAGTCAGAATTTCAAACGACAGCGAACCTCAGCAAATTGTGTGCGGTGCTCCCAATGTAGCTGTTGGTCAAAAAGTTGTAGTGGGCCTACCCGGCGCTATTGTTCCAAAGAATCAACATGATCCGGGTGGCAATCCGTTTACACTCAAGAAAACAAAAATTCGTGGTGTTGAATCGAACGGCATGATTTGCTCGGAATATGAATTGGGTATTGGAGACGATAAAGAGGGGATAGCAGTACTGAATGCAGCAACTGAAGTAGGAATTACACTAGCGCAATATTTGAAGTTGGATGATGTAGTCTTTGAAATCGGTGTAACGCCAAATCGTCCGGATTGTTTGAGTCACATCGGCATTGCTCGTGATTTAGCAGCAGTGTTCGGAACCGCTGTTAAACTTCCGAATATTGTATTGCGTGAAAATAAAAATACAGATATCAAAAAGGTAACAGCAGTAGAAGTTGAAAATACCGAAGATTGCCCTCGCTACGTTGCCCGATTGATTCAAGGGGTAACAGTAAAAGAATCTCCTGAATGGCTGAAACAATATTTAACCTCTGCCGGATTAAGACCAATCAACAACATTGTTGATGTCACAAACTTTGTGATGCTTGAATACGGACAGCCGTTACATGCGTTTGATTATGACCGGCTCGCAAAACATAAAATTGTTGTGAAGAATGCTGTACCGAAAGAAAAATTCACCACGTTAGATGGAAAGGACCATGAACTCAACGGTACGGAATTGATGATTTGCGACGGTGAACGTTCGGTTGCTCTTGGCGGAGTGATGGGAGGTATGAATTCAGAAATTTCCGATACAACAAAAAATGTTTTATTGGAAGCCGCATATTTTTCTCCTGTTAGTATTCGCCGTACAGCAAAACGATTGGGCATCAGCACCGATGCATCGTATAGGTTTGAAAGAGGTACAGATCCGAACATTGTTGATGAAGCATCCAGACGTGCGGCAAGTTTAATTGCAGAACTATCCGGTGGCGAAATTATACACGGCAGCATTGATGTGTATCCCAAAAGAATTGAGCCCAAAAAAATATCACTTCGATGGCAACGAGTGTCGCATATTCTCGGTGTAGAAATTTCTATCGATAAAATTCAATCACTACTGCAGGCAATCGGCATCATCGCACAGGTACACGACAATACGTTTACCTGCACAATCCCAACGTATCGTCCTGATATTGAACAAGAGATTGATTTAATTGAAGAGATAGCCCGCCTGTATGGATATGACAATATTCCGAATCAAACTACTGGCGAAGTTGTGTTTTCAGAGCCGTCAAAGCGCGAACGCCGCATTGAAGAAATTCGCTCATGGTGTGAATCAATCGGACTTCATGAAATCGTTACAAACAGCTTAATTGACGCTCCTACCGCGCAAATGTATTCGGGCGACATCATTAAAGTAAAAAATCCCTTAAGTGTGGAGTTGGAAGTAATGCGTCCGATGCTGATGCCGACAATGCTTGATGCCGTTGTCCATAACTACAATCACGGCGCTTTTTCTATTCGATTCTATGAAATCGGCAATACGTTTACTTCCCAAGAATCATCAAAAAATACCTATATCAAAGGCATTTCTGAATACAGTAAATTAGGTATTGTTCTTTCCGGTATAGCACAGCCAGCAACATGGTATCAAAAAGAAAGGCATTTTGATATTTTTGACCTTAAAGGTCTGGTTCAGTCGTTACTTCAGAAACTTGGTCTTGACAATATTCATTTAATTTACTATGATGCATCAAGTTCTTTAACTGAACGAACAGTCGGTATTGAAATCAATGGCACTTACGCCGGCTTTTTTGGCGAATGTTCAGAAAAGATACTCCAAGGGAAAAAAATTGAGACTAAAGTTTTTTATGCTGAGTTGGATATTGATGTTCTTTTGAGTGTTGAACGGCGTGCAGTTTTTCGTGAATATTCAAAATTTCCCACCGTAAAACGTGATGTAGCTTTTATTGTTGATAAGCAAATTCCGGTAGGTGAAATTGAGGCAACAATCAAGAACGCTGGCGGTTCGTTAGTTCTATCGATAACCTTGTTTGATATCTTTGAAGGTGCATCTATAGGTGAAGGGAAAAAAAGCGTTGCGTTTTCTGTAGCAATCAATTCACTTGAAAAAACGTTGAAGGATTCCGAAATTGATGCAGTGGTTGAAGCGATTATCTCATCGGTAACGTCAGTACATGGCGCAAC
>JBFMDF010000106.1:0-6548 GCA_040753935.1 Bacteroidota bacterium
AATAAATACAAAACCGACGAGATGATTCCAGCGGAGTTCTTCTTTCAAATAAAAGACAGAAAAAAATGAAAAGATGACGAGTGTGATAATTTCCTGAATAGTCTTTAGTTGAGCGGCAGTAAAATGTCCGTAACCAATACGGTTTGCAGGCACCATCAAGCAATATTCAGCAAAAGCAATTCCCCAACTCATCAGAATGACTTTCCAGAGAGGAACATCGGTAAACTTTAAGTGACCATACCATGCAAATGTCATAAAAATATTAGATGCCGTTAATAGCACGATTGTTATCATAGCGAATGTCTCTTCCTTTTATTACTGAGGGATTGATAAAGAAACATATCAAATTTTTTTGATTAGAGAAAGAGGAAGTTTGCAGGTCAAAACATTATGAGGTACATTTTGGTGTTCGTATGGTGAAAAAAGGACACATTGCTACCATCCTTGTTGCAGATGACGAAGCGGATTTTCGTCAAATGTTGCAAAATCTTCTTTTGGCAGAAGGCCATACCGTTATTGCTGCGGAAGATGGAGCAAATGCAATCAATGCACTGCAAGAGCGCCAATTTGATCTTGTCTTATTGGATGTACGCATGCCGCGTGTTGACGGGATTGAAGTGCTCAATTTCATCAGACAGCAATATGTCGATACACAAGTCATCATGATTTCTGGCGTCAATGAAGTGAAGATAGCGGTGGAATGCATGAAGAACGGCGCTTTCTACTACCTCACAAAACCGTATTCCGTTGATGAATTATTTTCCCTTGTTAATCGTGCGCTAGAGCAGAAATCTCTCGTCATCGAAAACAAGGTGATGAAGAACGAACTCTCCCGCCTTGCCCAGTCGTCTCACCTTATCGGCCAAAGCAGTGAATTTATAAAAGTATTGGAACTTGCCAGTAAAGTAGCGCCAACGGATTCAACCGTACTTATTCAAGGAGCGAGCGGTACGGGGAAAGAACTTTTTGCAAACTTTCTGCATAAAAATTCTCCGCGGGCAGATAAGCCGTTTGTAGCGCTCAACTGCGCTTCAATTCCTGATACGCTGATTGAAAGCGAACTCTTTGGTCATGAAAAAGGTGCATTTACTGATGCGCAAACGATGCGTCAAGGATTGGTAGAAATTGCCAACGGTGGAACGTTGTTCCTCGACGAAATCGGAGAGGTGAGCCAGATGTTTCAACCCAAACTGCTTCGCTTTATTCAAACAGGCGAATTTCGAAGAATCGGAGGGAACAAAACGCTGAAATCGGATGTCCGAATTATTTCTGCTACAAATAAAAATCTTATAGAGGAAGTTGCTGCTGGCCGTTTCCGTGAGGATTTGCTTTATCGCTTAAACGTCATCACTCTCAACCTGCCCTCACTACAGCAACGAAAAGATGATATTCCGCTGTTGGTAGAAAACATTCTTCAGCGAAAGGCAAAGTCGAAACACAAACACCGTATTCATGCTGATGCACTGCAGGCATTGATGGAGTACGATTGGCCCGGCAATATTCGTGAGTTGGAAAATGTGTTGGAGCGAGCAATGATTTTGACGGAAGACGACATGATACGGGTAAAAGACCTTGCGTTGCCACCACGGCTTGTTCAACAATCAACTTCCGAAAGAAACAACAGCGGGAAAGTAGGTTCTGCTATTACGATTGAGGAACTGGAAAAAGAGCACATTGCCGGTGTGTTGGCAAATACTAAGTGGAATAAGAACCTCGCCTCCAAAATTCTCGGCATTTCACTGAAAACACTCTACACGAAAATCCGCCAGTACAATTTAACCCAAGAGTAAACGAATAACGGGTAAAAAAAATTTCCCGCGCACCTGCGAGCAAGAAGCGGTGGGGTGTGTTTGAGGTGTCGATAAAGCAATAGATGCAGGTGCGCAGGACGTTGGCAATGTTTAAAATAGTAGCATAGATACCCGTTTATGGTGACTCATCGTAGACTCTCTTCCAAAGCAACCCGTGCGTTTGTTTTTTCATCGCGATATTTTACAATTAACGGCGTGTATACACTCAATCCATATTCCGATGCAAACGATGACTCTATTTTTCTGCTTCCTGCTACAACGACTGCATTTTCAGGAATGATAAGCGAACCATTCCGTTCACACCGAATGATGCGATGATGGATAAGATCATACACCGGCGTTGATGCTGTTAAAATTACCCCCGAAGCAATGACCGCTCCTTTTTTAACGATTGTTCCTTCGTAAATGCCGCAGTTTCCTCCAATCATCACATCATCTTCAATAATGACCGGAAGCGCGCCGGTCGGTTCCAACACGCCGCCAATCTGAGCCGCGGCGCTCACATGCACGCGCTTTCCTACCTGTGCACAAGAGCCAACCAGCGCATGAGAATCAATCATCGTTCCTTCATCTACATAACAGCCGATATTGATATAGGCAGGCGGCATAACGATGACTGATGGCGCAAGATACGCCCCTTTACGCACAGCAGTTCCACCCGGGACAATGCGCACAGTGCTTGAGTCGTTGAACTGTTTCAAGGGAAGGGTGTGTTTATCGAAAAATTGGAATAAGGAAGTGTGGTCAATTGCCTTTAGTTTCCCTAAACGAAAGCCGAGGATAATTCCCTTCTTTACCCATTCATTTACTCGCCACGTGCCGTTACTGTTTTCTGCCGAACGAATTACTCCCGAATCCAACAGTTCAAGAAAATAGTTAAATGCTGATTCTACTTCATCCGACTGAGCGTGTTGTTCAAAGTACGTGGTGATATTTTTTTTCAATTCTTCAATCATACGGGTTGGTTCAATAACGACAATTCTTCAAGTATTCTCCGAAGTTTAATTCGATGATCCAGCGACATCCGCGTTAACGGTAAGCGATATGATTCGTGAATCAGTCCCATCATCGCCAGCGCACATTTCACCGGAATCGGATTCGATTCAATGAAGTTGATATTCATCAATGGCAGAAGTTGCTCGTGAATTTCACGTGCGTGAAGAAAGTCTCCTTCTCGGCACAGTTGCACCATTCGTGAGAATTGAAAGGGGACTTCGTTTGCTACCACGGAAATCACGCCATCAGCGCCGAGCGCCATCATCGGTAGTGTCAGTGCATCGTCTCCCGAAAGTACGACGAAGTTATGAGGACGATGACGAAGTATTTCCATCACCTGTGGAATATTGCCCGATGCTTCTTTGATTCCTGCTATTCCAGGAAGTTCGGCGAGACGCAGTGTTGTTTCCGCGGTAATGTTGCTTCCTGTTCGCCCCGGCACGTTATAGATGAAGACCGGTATATCAACTGCTTCTGTGATTGCTTTGTAATGTTCGTACAGTCCTAACTGTGTTGGTTTGTTGTAGTACGGTGCAACCGATAGCACTGCACTTGCACCAATAGCACGAGCATGTTGTGTCAGCGAAATTGCTTCCCGCGTTGAATTACTTCCTGCTCCGACAATAATCGGCACTCGTCCGTTGGTTTGTTCGGCAACAATATCCATGACGTAATGATGTTCCGGATGCGAAAGCGTTGCGCTTTCCCCGGTCGTGCCGACCGGAACAAGACCGTTGATGCCGTTGGAAATTTGGAATTCAACAAGACGACGCAACGCGTCGGTGTCAATTTCGCCGTCGGGCAACAGTGGTGTTACCAGCGCCGTAGCTGTGCCTCTGAATAAAAATGTCGATGACATGGTGAACCTTTCAGTTAGTTATGAATGAGGTAACGAATGTTCGAATATAAGTTCTTCAAACGAATACACGCCGCGATTCTTCACGAGTAGTTCTGCCGCCAGCACCGCGCCCTGTGCGTAACCGCTTCGTGAATGGGCGCGATGAGTCAATTCGATTTCGTCAACCGTTGAATTGAACAATACCGTATGTATTCCTACTACCGTTCCAACTCGTGAACTGGAGACGGCAATTTCATTGGGTTGAAGCGGCGATTCATGGAGTGAAGTACGAAGCGCTGTTTTGCGTTGAAAGTTTGACAAGAGAATATTTCCCAGCGTTAACGCCGTGCCGCTAGGGGCATCTTTCTTTTTCGTATGATGCATTTCAAGAATACCGACATCGTACTGTGGGAACGGATTCAGCAAGTGTGCAGTAGTGCGGACAATCCGGAAAAATATCTGCGCCCCGATAGAAAAATTATTTCCGTACACTAATGAGCCGTTTGCTTTTCGGACACGTTGAATAACTTCGCTCTGTTGCTCGCTCCATCCGGTTGTTCCTTCAACAATGGGAATGTGCAGTTGAACAGCCGTTTCAACATTTTTTTGCACGGCTGAGGCGGTAGAAAAATCGATGAAACAATCGATCGGCGTAGTGCGGTAAAATTCGGAATCACTGTGAGGAAGCGGATGCGCTGAAGAAAATCGCACCGTAATCGTATGCCCCTGTTGCCGGGCTACCGATTCGACTTCGTGTCCCATGTTGCCATATCCAATGAGTGCGATGTTCATATCATTTCTTTTTATAGGAGATTTTCAAAATCTCGAAGATTTGGAAAATCTAGTAATGCCTAAAACGAAAAAAGTAGAGGAATCGCTTCGGACTCTCTACTTTGGTGATATGAACCGTTCACTCTGTGGAACGGAAACATGTAACATTGCAGATCGTCGTTAGCGCTTCATCTCGTGTGCAGCGAGATGACAGTCTGCAGATTGTTCACCTGCAGCCCACGGCGGTAATGGAAACGCATTACTACCGTTCGGCGGTACTACCTGCTTGAACCTTTTCGGCATGAGTCATTGAGTCGTTCACTCTCGTCATGCGTACTCGTGTGTACCGCTCCTCTAAGACTACTATAAGAAACAAAATTCTGCTTCAGTAGTCAAGAAAAATTTTGTATTTTTAATCTACCAACTGAAATGACGCAGAGCTATTTGTGTATCTTCAGTAATTAACCACAACAACACAAACGATGTCCATGGTTGAAGTTCATGGTGTACCACAACGTACAACGTGAATCAGGAAACCCGAAACTTAAACGATAATGATGACTGCAAAACTTGCATTAGAAAACGGAACTGTATTTGTCGGTGAACATTTTGGAGCAGAAGGGGAAGTTTCCGGCGAAGTATGCTTTAACACCAGCATGACTGGCTATCAGGAGATTCTCACCGATCCCTCGTACGCCGGACAGATTGTAACAATGACGTACACGCAAATTGGCAACTACGGCGTGAATGCTGATGATATTGAGTCGGCAAAGCCGCAGGTGAGCGGGTTTGTGGTGAAGGAACACTTTGATTTTCACAGCAACTGGCGTGCAAAGATGTCGCTTGGCGAATGGTTAAAACAACACAACGTTATAGCCATACAGGGAATTGACACACGTATGTTGACGAAAATGCTTCGCACACAGGGAGCCATGCGAGGCGTTCTCTCAACAAAAGATTTGGATGATGAATCATTGGTGAAGAAAGCGAAGGAATCACCGGAGATGACAGGACTTGATCTTGCAAAAGTTGTTACTGTTGATACGCCATACCACTGGAACGCCGTTGATAAAACTCCTTATGCCCTTGTTACGAGAAATGGTGAAAAAAATGACAGACGATGGAAGGTTGTTGTGTTCGATTACGGAGTGAAGCGTAATATTCTTCGGCGGCTTGCCAGTTATGGGTGCGATCTTACGGTGGTGCCGGCATCATATTCAGCAGAGCAAGTGCTCGAAATGAATCCTGATGGAATTTTTCTTTCCAATGGTCCCGGCGATCCCGATGCGGTGAAGTACGCAATTCTCAACATTAAAAAATTGGTTGGCAAGAAACCGATCTTTGGCATTTGTCTCGGACATCAACTGCTTGGTCTTGCACTGGGCGGAAAAACGTATAAATTAAAATTCGGACATCGCGGTGCGAATCATCCGGTAAAAAATTTGCAGACTGGCGAGATAGAAATTACTTCACAAAATCACGGCTTTGCGGTGGATTGGAAGACGATGGATCATTCGAAGGTGGAACTGACACACATCAATTTAAACGATCAGACAGTGGAAGGATTTGAACATAAACATGAACCGGTCTTTTGTGTGCAATATCATCCGGAAGCATCACCCGGTCCGCACGACAGTGATTATCTCTTCTCGAAGTTTGTGAAGATGATGGAGAAACATAAGGGCTAACAAAACAGCCGCTTAATGAGCGGCGTAGTAGTTTGTGTTCACACATCAATTTGAATTATTTCTTTTTCGTCTCTCTCTCTTTCTCGAATATCTCGTCACTCAATCCCTGATTCACCTTGTAATGAGAATAGAAAATCTCCATACTTCCTTTGCGGGGAACGCGGTTCGGGCTGTAAATTCGTTCAGCAAGTGAGTCCGGATTTTGTTCGAAGTCGAATCGTGCTTTCATGGAGGCGGGATGGAGATATTTCCCTTCGACTGTAGTGTAGTCAACATCAATCGATACTTTTCTTCCCTCTACGGGTGTAGATTCTACATGCGTTACCACCCATCGCGTAGCATCAACCCAAATAAAACTTTCGCGGGCAGGACGTCCGCGGGCTGGTTTCGAAATCAATCGCAGTTTGTAATGAAGTACGCCATTGTGTTCATCAGTGCCGAGGA
>JBFMDF010000107.1:0-6535 GCA_040753935.1 Bacteroidota bacterium
TTGCTGTTGCTCCTTTTTGTCTTGTTTTTGGTTTTTGTTGTTCTTCTTTTGCTGTTGTTGCTGTTGCTGCTCTTTCAACTTCTTATACGCATACGCCAGATTGTACTTCGCGTCGTCATCATTCGGATTCAGTTTGAGAGATTTTTTGTACGCCTCAATACTTTCTTTGTACTGCTGAGATTCAAAATAGGAGTTTCCGATGTTATAATACAACTGTGAGCGGATATTCTTATCATGCGTCTTTTCAATTGCTTGTTGGTAGTTCTGAATCGCTTCATCAAATCGTTGCTGCTTGTGGACTGCATTGCCGATGTTGTAATATCCCTCCATAAGATTTTTGTCTTTTTCCAATGACTTGCGGTATTCAGCTTCGGCATCGGAGTATTGTTTTTTCTCGTATAGTTCATTTCCATTGTTCACCAGTGAACGCACCGATTGCGCATATGATAAAGAAAGCAGAAGACTGAATCCAAGAATATAGTTTTTCATACTCGTTCCTCCACTTCACGCAATCCTCGAAACGGATTGTACTGAGCCAACCATTCTATCTTTCTGTCGGAAAGAATTGCTTCAAGCAACAATAACACCATCGCTACAAACAGAAAATATTGAAATTTATCATCGAACTCGGTGAATTTTTTCACGCCGAATTCTCTCTTTTCCAACGCGTTGATGTCTTTGTAAATTGCCTCCAGTTCATCCTGTGCATTTGTTGCGCGGAAATACTTCCCTTTCCCGATTGACGCAAGTTCCTGAAGCGACGACTCGTCGAGTTTTGTAAGCACAATGTTGCCGGAGCGGTCCCGCTTAAAATCAACCTGTTGACCGGCTGAGTTGTAGAGAGGAATCGGCGCCCCTTGTGGCGAACCAAAACCAACCGTGTAGATACGCACACCTTTTTCCGCTGCTTCTTTTGCCTGCTCAAGCGCATCGCCGGCGTTGTTTTCGCCGTCGGTCATAATAATTAACACTTTCGATGTCGGTTCGTCAAGATTGAAAGATTTCATTGCTTGAGCAATGGCGGTACCAATTGCCGTACCGGGATTGGGAACAGATTCTACGTCTACAATATCCACCAGCAAACTTGCCGCACTGTAATCAATCGTCAGCGGAAACTGTGTGTACGCTTCACCGGAAAAGACGATCAAACCAATTCTGTCTCCCGCAAGCCGCTCAATTAAATTTCTCACTTCATACTTTGCTTTTTCCAATCTGTTTGGTTTAATGTCTTCCGCCAGCATGGATTTCGACACGTCAAGCGCAATGAAGAGATCTACCCCTTCTTGCTTTACTTCTTCCATCCTCGTGCCGACTTGCGGATTGGCAAGCCCAACAATGAGCAGAGTTATGGCAATGACCACCAGCGCGGCTTTCACAGTTTCTTTTCGCGAACTGTACTCAGCAGCAAGGCGAGAGAACAATTCGTCTGAAATAAATTGCTTCTGCGCTTGTACCCGCTTCATTCTACCATAGACAAATACGCCTATCAATAGTGGAATGGCGAACAGAAGGTATAGATAATCCGGTTGTGCAAATCTGAACATAGAATTGTACCGTATCAAAAACCTACGGAATTTTTTTCAACCACGTTTGGGAAACACCGACATCTAGGACTAACAGAACAACCGCCGTCACAATGAACGAATAGAACAATTCCGTATACCGTTTGAACGAACGGACTTCGATGCGTGTTTTTTCCATCTGGTCAATTTCTTGATAGATTGCCCGCAACTTCTTGTTGTCGGTTGCGCGAAAATATTTTCCTTCGGTCATTGCGGCAATTTGTTGTAATGTCTTCTCATCAATTTCCACCGGTACCATTTGGTAACGCGTACCAAACGGCGTCTGCACCGGATACGGCGCTTCACCAATGGTACCTACACCGACAGTATACACCCGAATACCATAGGACTGAGCAATCTGCGCCGCAGTCATAGGATCAATTTCGCCGCGATTATTCACACCATCGGTCAACAGAATAATGACTTTGCTCTTCGCTTTGCTTTCTCTCAAGCGATTGACAGCCGTTGCCAGTCCAAGCCCGATTGCCGTCCCATCTTCTATCATACCACTCTTCAACGGTCTGATGAGCGATTTCAAGACATCGTAATCAACCGTCAACGGACACTGCGTAAAACTTTCACCGGAGAAGATTACCAATCCGATTCGGTCGTTGGTTCGTCCGGAAATAAATTCCTGCGCAACACTCTTTGCCGCTTCAATTCTATTCGGTTGAAAATCTTCTGCCAACATACTTCCGGAAATATCCAACACAAGCACGATATCGATTCCTTCAGAGTGAATTTTTTCTCCCTTTTCTGTTGACTGCGGACGTGCCAATGCAATGATGATGAGCGCAAGCGCCATCATCCGAAGAACAAACGGCAGATGCCGCAATCGCTCTCTGATGCTCTGTTTGACCACGCTAAACGGCTGTAACGTTGAATAACGCAGATTGCTTTCTTTCTTTTGCAAACGGTAATAGTACCACACTGCCAATCCGGGAATGATCAGCAACAGAAGCAACAGTTCAGGATTTGCAAACGTTACATCAGACATGTTCACCAACAACGTGTTTGTGTTCTATCGATTCAGGCGATTCAGGAGCAATCGGTTCAACCGGTTTTGTGTTTTCAACAATCATTCTGGCAGCCGGAAGCACCTGCTCATTCTCCAACGCCATTGGCTGATACTTCGCAAACTTCACCAGATCAGCGTCAGAAAGAAAACGCTCGATGTCATTCACCGTCTTCTGATCAATTGAATACTTCTTCAACTGTTCCATAACTTCGCCGGTTGTCATTTCCAACGCTAAGATTCCATATCGGCGTTCAAAATATCGGCGAAGAATGTCTGTTGCTTCGCTGTAAAATGCTTTCACTTCGCCTTTTTGCCACAAACCTTTTGCTTCCAATTCGTCTAATTGTAATAACGCAAGAACGTGAGGAGGAATATTCGGAATTTTCTCTTCTTCCACCGTTGCTGTTTTCCGTCTCTTCTTCAGATAATAATAGATGCCGTATCCAGCCGCTGCAACAGCCAATACAATGGCTACATACAATGCGATCTCCTCAGCTGACAGTGGAACCGACAACGGCGGTTTGATGTCGTGAATTGCTTGTGTCGTATCAACTTCGATTCCTCTGACTTCAATCGGGATAGCATTGGACTGCGCGGTAAGCGTTTCGCCGGAAGCCGTTGCATACCGTACAGTAAACGGCGGAATGTACTGCGTGCCTGCATCGAATTTTGTAATGACGAATTTTTTTTGAAGATGAAGAACGCCGTTGTCTTCTGTCTTCACTACCGAATCTTGCTGAACAATATCAAAACCACCGAGCGTATCTTTCAATAACGGCAGTGCAACATTCATCGATGCGGGATGTTTCACCGCCACCGTATAGTGAATCCAGTCTCCAATAACGATTGACTGCGAATCAACTGAAGCGGTAACGGTAACATCTTGTGCGTTGGAGCAACACACAATAACAAATAAACCGAAAATCCAATGCGTCACGTGCTTCATGCTCTTGCTTCTCTCATCTTAAAGAAATCAACCAGCGGACGAATGTATGGTTTGTGTATTTCAATGGCGATGCGGTCAACTTTTGAAGCCAGCAATGCTTTCCGTAAATGTTCTTCATGTTTCATCCAGTAGGTACTGAATGTTTTTCGGATATTCGGATCACTTGTATCAATCCATCGCTCGGTGTTGGTTTCCGCATCTTTCATTTTTATCAAGCCAACGTTCGGCAGTTCGCGCTCGCGAGGATCGTTCAATGTTACGGCAATGACATCGTGCCGCTTGCCGACAATGCGCAGCGCGTCATCAAAGTTGCTGTCGATGAAATCAGAAACAACAAAGGCAATCGAGCGTTTTTTAATGACGGAGTTGAGATACTCAAGCGCGCCGCCGATGTTGGTTCCGCTTCCCTTCGGTTGAAACGACAGCAACTCGCGAACGATGCGTAGGATGTGGGACTTCCCTTTTTTCGGTGCAATAAATTTTTCGACGGTATCAGAAAAAAGAATCATGCCCACTTTGTCGTTGTTGCGTATTGCCGAAAAAGCAAGCACGGCGCAAATTTCTGTAGCAATCTCCTGCTTTGTTGCATTCACCGATCCAAAGTCGCCGGAACGGCTTACATCAACGACCAACATCACCGTCAATTCGCGCTCTTCCTCAAAAATTTTAATGAACGGTTTGTTGTGCCGTGCCGTTACATTCCAATCGATCTGGCGAATATCGTCGCCGTAGATGTACTCGCGCACTTCCGAAAATTCCATTCCGCGTCCTTTGAAGACGGAGTGATATTCTCCGGAGAAGAGGTGATTCACCATTCCTTTGGTTTTAATTTCAATGTGGCGGACTTTTTTTAGAAGTTCAGCGGTTGTCATGTACTCAATTCAAAATTGAAAATTCAAAAATATAAAAACACTAACTACATCAATTTGATATTTTATACGTACAAGTTGAGTTTGTAACTACGGCACTTCCACTTTATTCAAGATTTCCTGCACAATCGTTTCGGATGTTACTTCTTCTGCTTCCGCTTCGTACGTAATGCCGATGCGGTGACGGAGAACATCCATGCAGACAGCACGAACATCTTCGGGAATAACATAGCCGCGTCGTTTGATGAATGCAAACGCTTTCGATGCCAGCGCCAAAGAAATTGATGCGCGCGGCGACGCACCGTAACTGATGAGATTTGAAAGATTCGGTACCTGCGCCTCTTTCGGATTGCGCGTAGCAAAAACGATATCGAGAATGTACCGCTCGATTTTTTCATCCATATAAATTTCTTGTAGCGATGCCCGCGCTCTCAAAATTTCTTTCGGACTGACAACTGCTTTCACATCGCCCGGTTTGCCGTTCACATTCTGCCGCATAATCTGCAGTTCTTCCTCTTTCGACGGATAACCGATTTTTACTTTCAGCATGAATCGGTCAACCTGGGCTTCGGGTAAAGGATAGGTTCCTTCCTGCTCAATTGGATTTTGAGTCGCCAACACCAGAAACGGTTCGTCCAGTTTAAAAGTATCTTCACCTATCGTCACCTGTCGTTCCTGCATCGCTTCCAGAAGCGCACTTTGCACCTTTGCCGGAGAACGGTTGATTTCGTCAGCCAAAATAAAATTGGCAAAGATGGGACCTTTCTTTGTTTTAAATTTTCCTTCCTTCTGGTCGTAAATCAGCGTTCCTACTAAATCGGCAGGAAGTAAATCCGGCGTGAATTGTATGCGTTGAAACTTCGCATCAATTGCCGCAGCAAGCGTTTTAATAGCGAGCGTTTTTGCCAACCCGGGAACACCTTCCAGTAAGATGTGTCCGTTGGAAAGAAGTCCGATGAGCAAGCGTTCCACCATATGCTTTTGCCCAACGATGACTTTGTTAATTTCCATCGTCAGCAAATCAACAAAGGCGCTCTCTTTTTGGATTTTTTCGTTGATTGCTTTAATATCGTGGTGCATGTAAGTCCTCCTAATGAACAAAAAGATGTCAGACCCAAGGGGTGTAACAAAGAGTCTGACATCAATCTGTACAAAATTCAACAAAAGGTTAGACGGCTGAAAAATAAAAAATGTTCCTCACAAAAAGAAGAATTGGTTCTGTCTTTTTTTAGAAATCTTTCGTACAATGGGAAAGAAAATACTCAATTCTTATACGAAAGGATGACAATGAAATATTTTTTGACACTTGTTGCGGCTGTACTGCTGTTCGGCTGCGGCGAAAAAAAAGTTGATGCTGAAAAACTGAACCACGCCAACGCCCTGGTCAACACCGGAAATTTTGAAGAAGGAATTGCGCAGTTGGAAGAGTTGTATAAATCCGCGCCGGACGATGTCGCGCTGAAACAGTCGCTTATTTCCGCTCATATGAAGTACGGTAATTACTTTATGTACAACGACACGCTCGCTCCCCGCGTCAAATATCCCAACGCGTTAAAACACTACAAAGCAGTGCTGCGACTGGATGCGTCGCACGCTGATGCGAAAGATAAGGCAAACCAGATTATTGAAATTTACCAGATGATGGGAAGAGAAGTACCGGAAGTGTGAGCATCCACAACGTTTTCTTCATTCCTCCTCATTCAACAAGGCGAGCACTGCTCGCCTTGTTTAATTTGTCTTCATTTGTAGCGTGATAATACACTGATCTGCCCAGCGGTTGAATGGCGGGTACACCGAGAATCTTTCATCACACGCTTGCAGAAATGAATAGAGGCGCGGAAATTTTTTCGGAAACCGTTCCATATACGGAGGGGGAGAAAACGATGCGACACCGCGCACTTTCACAACCTTGAAATCTTTACCAAAACTCTTCACAACACGTTCGACAGAATGGTAATACGTTGTGAAATAGTGTCCTTCAATATGTGCGATAATTCCTTTGCGGTGCAACCGTCGCGTGGCAAGGTTCCATTTTCCTTGAAAAACGTGGAGTAATTCCCACGGACATACAGGAGGCATGACAACAAGGGTGACATAGCCGTTCGGCTCCAGAAGCGTTTTCAGTTGCGCTGCGACGGAA
>JBFMDF010000108.1:0-6529 GCA_040753935.1 Bacteroidota bacterium
AGCAAGCGGAAGAGGATTTGTCAAAAGCACACCAGGAAAATGAAAAACTTTTAAATTTAATTGATGGAATTGTCTGGAAAGCCGACGCCCGTACACTGCAATTTATCTTCGTCAGCAAACAAGCCGAACGAATTCTTGGATACCCGATTGATCAATGGCTCAGCAACCCCACATTCTGGAAAGATCATATTCATGTTGAAGATCAGGAATGGGCTGTTTCGTTTTGTTTGAGAGCCACCGCAGATATGCGTTCACATCAGTTTGAGTATCGGATGATTGCCGCCGATGGAAGGATTGTGTGGCTCCGCGACAATGTTATTGTTACTATTCGCAACAACCAACCCGAATTCTTGTACGGTATAATGGTCGATATTACCGAGCTTAAACTGGCAGAAGCAGAACTTCGCCAAAGCGAAGAACGATTTCGACTTCTGGCAGAATCTTCCATTACAGGCATCTACCTGATTCAAAACCAAAAATTTGTCTACATCAATCAAGCATTAGCCGGAATTTTTGGCTATACGGTGGATGAAATCGTTGGAACACTCGGTCCGTTGGATTTAACTCACCCCGATGATCGTCCTCGCGTGATAGAAAATATACGCAAACGAATGAGTGGAGAAGTAGAAGACATTCGTTATGATTTTCGCGGACTTAAAAAAGATGGAACTATCATTTACGTTGAAGTATTTGGAAAACGCATTCAGTACAAGGGAGCAGTCGGTATTATCGGCACGCTTATCGATATCACTGAACGAAAACAAGCAGAGTTCGCACTCAAAGAAAATGAGGCGCGCTATCGCACCATTGTCGAAAATCTTAATCAGGCATACTACGAAGCAGATGCCAAAGGGCGCTTTACTTACTACAATCCCGGTTTGGTGCTTATCAGCGGCTACACAGAAGAAGAATTGTTGAGAACAGTATCATTTCACTTGATTGCCGAAGAACACCGCCGACAGATTATTCAGTTATACAAACAATGGTTTGCCGAGAAACGAACGATGGTGACAGCGGAATTCAAGGTTCAAACAAAGTCGGGCAAAAAATTTTGGGTAGAACAGATAACACATTTTGAATATGACTCCAATGGCGCACTCATAAAAGCCACAAACTTTTTGCGGGATATTGACGAGCGAAAGAGAGCGGAAGAAAACTTACAGCGTTCACGTGAAGAGTATCTGCAATTTTTCATGGAGGATATAACGGCGGACTACATTACTGCTGTAGATGGAACCGTGCGTCAATGTAATCCTGCGTACGTCAATATCTTTGGCTTCAGTTCAATGGAAGAAGCGCTGGCAACCAATATCTTCTCTTTGTACCTCATACCTCAGGAGCGGGAAAAGGTCCTGTCGCAACTTCTCCAAAAGCGCAAACTGGAGTATTTCGAATTGCAGATGGTAAAACGGGATGGAACTCCGCTCTACCTTGTTGCCAACATCATTGGCAAATTTGATGATGAGGGAAAACTGGAAGAAATACGCGGGTATCTCTTCGACGACACCAAACGCCGTCAATTGGAAGAAACCCTTCGCCAAACACAAAAACTGGAAAGCATCGGCACATTAGCCAGCGGCATCGCTCACGATTTCAACAACATCCTCGGCATTATCCTGGGACATGCTTCACTGCTTGAAAAAATTCATTATGAACCGGAAAGATTCTCTCAAAGTCTTACTGCAATTACAGCGGCAACAAAACGGGGCGCTTCACTGGTCAAACAATTGCTGACGTTTGCCCGCAAAACAGAATCTGTGTTCGAGCCGCTCGATGTCAATATCATCATCAAAGAACTGACCAAGATGCTGTACGAAACCTTCCCTCGCACAATTACTATTGTGCCACAGCTTGATCCGTCCATCCCCTCCATTACTGCCGACGTTACTCAAATTCATCAAGTGCTTCTCAATCTCTGTGTCAATGCGCGAGATGCTATGCCCAAAGGAGGCACCTTAACGCTGACCTCCTGTTGTGTACCCCTCGACCAACTATCAAAGCGTTTCCCTCAAGCCAATGCACGGCAGTACGTAGAACTGACAGTCTCCGACACCGGCATCGGCATGGATAAACAAACTCTCTCGCGCATCTTCGAACCGTTCTTCACTACCAAAGGGGTCGGACAGGGAACCGGGTTGGGACTTGCGGTGGTGCATGGTGTGCTCGGCGCTCACAACGGATTTATTGATGTAGAAAGTCAGCCGGGAAAAGGTTCTACGTTCCGCTTGTATCTTCCTGCTACAGAAGAACCTTTGTTTGCCGAAGTCTCAACGCCGGCATCAGCCACTGAACTTCCCACCGGCACTGAAACGATTCTTATCGTTGAAGATGAAGAATATTTGCGGCAAGCATTGGAAAACTATTTATCCACAAGCGGCTATACGGTACTTTCTGCTGCCAATGGAAAAGAAGCGTTAGAAATTTATCGCGCTCGCATGAACGATATTCATCTTGTCATCAGCGACATTGGCCTTCCGCAAATGAGCGGCGATGAATTGCTCAGACAAATTAAGAACATCAATTCTGCCGCCCGAGTAATTTTAGCAAGCGGATTTATTGACCCCAACGTAAAGTCGGATTTGCTGAAATCCGGTGTCAGCGATATCATGACGAAACCCTACATGCTCAAAGATGTTCTGCTAAAAACACGTCAAGTTCTCGATCGGTAGGACAAGTTTCAAACTTGTCCTACCTACCTGTTTAGAAGACTTATGGCACGACGATGCAGGTACTACACCAACTCGACCGCCGGCATGCGGGGAATAATTCCTTTCTGATGAGCGAGCGTGAAGAGCAATTCAAGCGCTTGTTTCCCTTTTTCTCCCATATCAATTGTTAATTCGCTGACGTACATCTTCACAAACTTTTCGCCGAGTGTGTAGTCTATTCCCCTTCCCCACTGCATCGCATAGGGAATCGCTTCGTTCTGGTGAGTATAACCGTAGTGAATGCTTTCGCGTAATCCCTGCGATAATGTTTTCGCAAGGTCAAGGCCAAGGTCTTTCCGTACGACATCGAGTCCGAGGGGCAACGGAAGTCCGTGGGAGTAGTTTTCCCAAAATTCGCCGAAGTCGAGAATCTTATTGAATCCTTCTTTTGCGTACGTGAGTTGTCCTTCGTGAATCAGCAAGCCGGCATCAAACTCGCCGGAATCAACTCGTTCCATAATGCGATCGAATGGAATATCAATGTTGGCAATTCCCTCCGTAAAAATTTTGAACAGAAGCGTTGCCGTCGTCAGTGTGCCCGGCGTTGCCACCGTTTTGCCCTTCAATTCGTTAAGTGTGCGGTATTTCTTTGACACAATCACCGGACCGTACCCTTCCCCCATACTCGCACCGGTAACCATAATCCAATACTTCTCCGCAACATACGGAAAGGCGTGAGCAGAAATTGCCGTTACTTCCAGTTCGCCGTTCATGGCGCGCACATTGAGCGACTGTATATCTTCCAGCAAATGTTCGATCTTGATCCCTTCTAATTTTACTTTTCCACTGGCTAGGCCGTAAAACATAAATGCATCATCGGGATCGGGGCTGTGTCCGACTTTTATAATTCGTTCTGTCATTGATACGATATCCTTAAAAATTACTATTGTGCATCATGGTAAATAAAAACCCTCTGAGGCGAATAAGTTCGCCTGTTATAGTCCGCCGTCGCTCACCGTGGCAAGCGGAACCGAGAATGAGAGAAATCTTATTTCACTCCGGTGTAAATGGTTGCAATACCAAAAGTCAGTCGTTCTTCACGTAGTGATGAAAAACCCGCTTGCTCGAGTCGAGCCAGAAAACTGTTCCCATCGGGGAATTTCATCACCGTATCGGGTAGGTAGCGGTATGCCTCTTTGTCTTTTGAAATCATCCTGCCGATGAACGGAAGAATATTGTTGAAGTAAAAAAAATACAACTGCTTGAACGGAAATGCGCTCGGTCGCGAAAATTCCAGTACGACAATACTCCCCCCTTTCTTCAGCACTCGGTGCATTTCAGAAAGTCCTTTGTCGAGGTCTTCAAAATTTCTCGCTCCAAAGGCAACGATTGCCGCGTCGAATGATTCTGCCGGATAGCGCAGGTTTTCCGCCTCGCCCAGTTCAAGCGTAATTTTTTCTGACAATCCCCTCTGCGCAATCTTTTTTTGCCCAATCTTGAGCATGGAGGGAGAAATATCCACGCCAATCACCTGTTCGGGATTCAACCGCATTGCGGCAATAGCAAAATCTGCCGTTCCTGTGGCAACATCCAAAATCCGTTTGGGGTGATGCTGAACGAGGGGGTGAATGGCTTTTCGCCGCCAGTATAAATCAATTCCGCCGCTAAGCAGGTGATTCAGCAGATCATACCGATAGGCAATATGATCAAACAATGAACGGACATATTCTTTCTGCATAACTGGACAAATATACAAAAACTTCACTCATCAATGAAGTTCTTCTTTTGCCGAAGTGATTTTTGTTTACTGCGAAGTTGTTTCTGAGTCAGCCGTTTTACTTGAGAGGTAGGTGTTCGGTGAGTGGCAATACGTTCCGTCGGTGTGCGCGAAGCGTCGGCAACAAGTTCAAGAAGTTTCTGCAAGACAATCTGTTTGTTCTTCCACTGACTTCTCGATTGCTGAGAGACAATCCGCACATTGCCTGAAGAATCAAGCCGGTGTGAAAGATTTTCTTTTATCCGCCGTTTGACCTCATCGCTGGCATCAATCGAATCAATATTCAGAGTAACTGCGACTTTCGTCGCCACCTTGTTGACGTTCTGCCCCCCTTTGCCGCCGCTTCTGCTGAACGAAAATGTCAGCGCCGATGCCGGAATGCTAATGTTTCTCTGAATGATGAGGTTTTCCATAAACCGATGACATCAAAAAAAATACCGCCTTCAGCAGGCGGTATGTATTCTGTTCACAAACAGTAGATGCCGCGTCGATTAAAACTGATGCAGAGCATCTTTCTGCCCAATGTATTCCACAACATCTTCGCCGCCGTCAACGCCAATAGTATTTCCTGAAATGAAGTATGCATCGTCATGAGCGAGCAGACAAATTGCTTTTGCAACGGCTTCGGGCGTGGTCAGTGCCATGGAAGGATTTTTTGCCTTTGCAATGTCGAGCATCTGCTGTGCACCGGGAATTTTTCTCAACGCTGCGGTGTCGGTAACGCCAGCCATAATCGCATTGGCGGTAATGCCGTACGGTCCCAGTTCAAGCGCTAATTGACGTAAGTATGATTCCAACGCGGCTTTGGCGGCAGAAACTGCTCCATAGTTCATCAGTTGTTTCCTTCCACCGGAACTAGTCATGCCAAAGATGCGCCCCCCTTTCTTCAACATTCCTCTGTTGAACACCGCCTGCACCCAGTAAATCAGCGAACTTGCCATCACATCGAGCGTCATTTCTACCTGCGCCTGCGTTAATTGATCTTTTTCCTCTTTTGCCACAAGCGGTTTCAGCGATCCGAACGCTAACGAATGAAGCAGTACTCGAATGTTCGATTCGGGCGTGAACTCTTTTTGCAGTGTTTCAACAACTTCTGTGCGCTTTTCCGGATCAGAAGCGTTGACGTTGAAAAACAGCGCTCTCACTCCCTGCGATTCGCACTCGCTTTTCACTTTTTCGGCGTTCGGCAATGTCGCCGCACGGTCAAAGTGCACACCGCAAATGTTCATTCCGTGCTTGGCTAATTCAATTGCTGTGGCGCCGCCAAATCCGCTTGAAGCGCCGAGAATCAGCGCCCAATCAGTTTTTTTGAATCGATAATCTATTGACACGGTTGGTTCCTCATGTTATTGTTGTGTGTGAAAATACAAAGTTTTTTCCATAAAAAAAATCCGTCGTACTCGTATCGGTTGCACCGATGCAAGAAAAACTATTCGACCGTCACACTCTTTGCCAGATTGCGTGGTTGATCGACATTGCATCCTCGTTTCACCGCAATGTAGTACGCCAGCAGTTGCAGGGGAATGACGTTGACAATCGGCGAAAGCATCTCGTGCGTCTGTGGCACCGCGATGACAAAATCCGCCAGCGCGCGAATATGATCATCATCGTCATTGGCAACTGCAATAACTCTTCCTTTGCGCGCTTTCACTTCCTGAATGTTGGAGATGATTTTTTCGTACGTGCTATCCTTTGTAGCAATCACCACCACGGGCATGTTTTCATCAATCAGGGCAATCGGACCGTGTTTCATTTCCGCGGCAGGATATCCTTCGGCGTGAATGTATGAAATTTCTTTTAACTTCAATGCCCCTTCGAGGGCAACCGGGAAATTATAGCCGCGGCCGAGATAGAGGAAGTTGCGCGTCTGATGGAATTCTTCCGCAATGTGCTCAATCTGCGAAGTATCATTCAACATTGTCTGAACTTTGTCCGGAAGTGCAAGAAGCGCATTGCAGATTTCTTTTCCCTGATCAATTGAGATTGCTTTCCGCTGTCGTGCAATCAACAATGTTATCAACGACAATACAACCAGTTGTGACGTGAACGCCTTTGTTGATGCAACGCCAATTTCCGGTCCGGCGTGAATGTACACTCCTCCTTG
>JBFMDF010000109.1:0-6522 GCA_040753935.1 Bacteroidota bacterium
GTCTTCAACTCAACGCTCACAATTTTCTCGCCTTTCTCTCCTCCCGTCAGCAGAATGATAATACCAATCGTAATATGGAGGAGAGACGAAGCAGCAATGCCGACGATGCCGTATCTTCTGATTGTTCGTTTTTTTTCCGCTAATGTCATTGATTTATTTTTGATTCAAGCCAACGTTTGTGTTGTTCGGCAAAAAACACCACCATCTGCGCCTCCGGAACGCCGGAATACTTTTCGATGATTCCCTTAAACATTCCATACGCTTTTTGTTTTTGTCCAAGTTCGGAATATGCCGACGCGATATTTGCTTCGCAGGCATAGCGCACATCGGCATCGGGATATTTTTTTATCACTTCTTCCAACATGGCAATGGCGCGGGGATAATCTTGCGCATCAAAAACGGCAATCGCTTTTGAATACTCCAAGTACGAATTAATCTGTTTCAGTTCGCGAACAAGCCCTTTCGCCTCTTCAAAGCGGCTGTACGTCGGATATTTATCGAGAATCACCTGATATGCAACTTTTGCTTTTTCATAATTTTTAATGTTGTAGTAATAATCTCCAATGCTGAATTGTGCATCCGGCGCTTGCGGACTGTTGGGATAGAGTTGGACGAAGCGTTCAAATGATTCTACCATCTTCAGCGTATCACCCAACCTAAAATAGCACCATCCTTTGTTGTACTGCGCCGTTGCCGCATATTCTGATGAAGGAAACAGTTTTGTCGTCCGGTCATATTCTTGCGCTGCCATGTCGTACCGTTCGGTGTTGTAGTAGATTTCTGCTATCTCATATTGCACCATCGGTACTCTTTCGCTTTTCGGATACTTCTGCAAATACTTTCTCTTTGCGGTTATTGCCTCATCCACGTTGCCGCTGCCGAAAAGACTTACGCCTCGGTAGTACAGCGCAGTTTCTGCATTCTGATCATCAGGGTATTTTTCAATGTATGTTTCAAACAACGGAGCGGCATAGGCAAATGCTTGTCCGTCGTACATCAACATCGCCGTTTGCCAGAGAATTTCTTTTACATAAGGATGATGTGAGAGCGCATCAGCCGCTTGACGAAGCACAGCAACAACGTTGTTGAAGTTATTCATGTTCCCGTAGGCGTTGGCGAGCGCCGCGTACGCTTTGGCGCGAGAATTTTCATCGGCGCTGTCTGCCGATACTACTTGCCGTCCATATTCCACCACCTTCGTGAAGTCATTCAATTGGACGTAAATTTCTGTCAGCGCAGAAAGATATTTCACTTTATCAACGTTGGTGGTCGCTTGATTGAGGAGAGTAATAATTTTTTCCACCGCTTCCTTCCGCTTGCCAACCCCGAGGTAGGAAAGTGCAAGTTTTTCATTGGCGGCAGGTATCGTTCCTGCAAAATGTTGCTTAAACTGTTCCCGCTCGAGGCAGTATTCCAAATCTGCAATTGCCTCCTTAAATTTTTTCGTCTGTTGATATAAGGCGCCACGTGCATACCGTGCCTGCAGTCGAGCATTTTCAACTACGTTCGTATCACGAATAACAATGCTCATCTCCTCAATTGCTTTCTCAAATTTTCCGGTTGTTGCCAACAACTCGCCGTACGACAAATGCGCATACGGCTTAAACTCCGAGGAATCCGACAGCTGTGCAATAATTGCCGTGATGTACTTTTCTGCGCTGTCCGTTTGCGATAGGCTTGAATAGATTTTTACTGCGCGGGCAAAGGCAAAGGGATAAAATTGCGATGTGGGCTCCACTTGCTTGAGCAACAGCACTGCCTCATTCAATTTCGACATAAAGAAGTACGACATTCCGAGATAGTATCGAACTTCATTCCGTTCTTTATCTCCCTGCACAGTACGTTCCAAGGTGGTGTATTTAACAATCGCCTCTTCATAGTTTTTCTCGTCATAATAGGAACGTGCAGTTTGCATGTGAGCATGAATGCCTTCTTCCGAGGCGCCGTATTCATTTACCACCTGTTCATAACATTGTCGTGCTTCTGTAAATTTTTTTAACGCAAGGAAGGAATTCCCCCGCATGATGAGCGCTTTGGGAGTAAATTCACTTTCAGAATGATGTGTCAAGAATGAATCTGTTGCGGCAATGACCTGTTCGTGTTCTTTGGCGGCGCTGAAGTTCAGCACAGCAAAGAAGCGGGCATTTTCCAGCGAGAACTCTGCCGCATCGGCAACCTCTGCATACGCTTTCACATAGAAGAGATACTCTTCCGCTGCTCGCTTAAATTCTTTTTGATCTTGATAGGTGCGGGCAATTTTGTACTGCATCCGCGCCTGAAACACATTGTTTTGGAAATGCTCGTCAATGGCACGACGGTACACTTGTACTGCTTGCTCGATACCCCTGACTCTCACCATCAACTCTGCCCAGCGGATGTATGAAATTTCGATGAGCGACGGCAGCAACGTGTAGGTACGAATGATGTACTGGTAACGCGCAACAGCAGAATCGATATTGTTCAAATGTTCGTATGCCTCAGCAATTTTAAATTCTGCTTTCGAGGCAAGTTCAAGATTGGTGTTGTCTGATTCACGATTAGACACTGCTTCAAAAATCTGACGTTCGCGATTCACCCGAAGTTCCATATTCTGGAAATCTGTTCTGCTGAATGACTCGGGCTTGTATTCAGACAATAAATATGAAAATGCGTGAACTGCTTCTCGCCAGCGCTGTGCGTCGAGCGCATTCTGGCCAATTTGATACAGCGCGCGAACGCGGTAGGGACTTTCTTTGTATTTGTCTGCTAAATAACGGAACGTTATCGACGAACTGTCGTACTGTAATTTGAAGCGGAATGCCCAACCAATATCGTACAATGCCTGCTCAACTTTTTCATCGAACGGGTGTTCTCGGATTAGCTCACGCGCCGCTGTAATTGCACTATCGTATTCTTTTTGTTGCAAGAAGAGATCATAGATTTGGTAGCGTGAAAGGACAAGCAATTTTGGCGAATCGTATCGTTCAAGCACACGTCGGAATGTTGCGATGGCGGAATCCAGCATGCCGAGCGTACGAAATGAATTTGCTTTTTGGTACAATGCGGCAGTGCGAACGCCAACATTCAAGTCGCCGCTCAGTAAGACAACCCGCACACTGTCGGCAGACAGAAAGTCGCTATCTGTGGCAAGGACTTTATCGTACTGTTCGATTGCTTTTGTATAATTACGTGCGGCAAAATAATTTTGTCCCGCAACGAATGCCTCGCGCAATTCTTGTGGAGTAGGGATAAAGTATGCCAAACTTCCAATGGCAACAAGTATGGTGATGACAACTTGAAATGACATATCCGTTGAAAAAGACGTACTGACTCAATGTAAAATAGTGTTGTAGCAAACGGTAAACTATTCTATCATGACTCGATTGCACTTAGCATGACAGAATCCCCTGTCGCTCCGAGCGAAGACGATGCGAAGCATCCTTCGGAGGAGCGACAACACCCCGCATGCCAAAAACCCTTTTGCCGCTCCGAGCGGAGTCGAGGAACGACTACACACTGCATGTCAAAACCCCTTTGTCGCTCCGAGCGAAGTTGAGGAACGACAACACCCGGCATGACAAAATCCTCTTGTCGCTCCGAGCGAAGACGAAGAGCGACTGCATTCGGTATGACGAGTATTTCCTCGTGAAACATTTCCCTAAAACAACAATAGTCAGTAATCAGTTATCACCTGCTGACTACTGACTACTGTGTTCTGTACTCTTTTACTACTTCATCAGCAACATCTTCTTGGTAGAAACGAACGATCCAGCACGCAAGCGGTAAATATACATACCGGTTGCAACCGGACTGCCGAAATTATTCCTTCCATCCCACGTAATAGTGTACGATCCGGCATTGTGGTAATCGTTCACCAGTTTCCGTACTTCGCGACCAAGAATATCGTACACCGCCAACTCAACATTTTCTGCATTCGGTAAGTCGAAGCGAATGCGTGTTGTTGGATTGAACGGATTGGGGAAGTTCTGACTGAGATCATATTTGTTCGGAATGTTCGGAAGAACTTCATACTCAACTCCGGTCAACGACTCGCGAAGAATAATTGCATCGGCGCGTACCAAAAAACTATCTTGACGTGCCCTATTCACAAGCGAATCTTTATAGTATTCGTTCACAAGATTCGTATCGTTTTCAAGACGGATAAAACCAGTGATAGCTCCGCTACCGTGTGCATCCCGTGTGTCTGATCGTAAGAACACGGTGGTGCCAAGAAACACAGTACCGCTGGTACGGTTCAACTGGTTCACAATTGTTTCAATCGGTTGTCCGCCAGCCCCCGGAAAGATGGTGTACTTCACACGCGGCGATGAGTTTGGAGAAGCAACAGGAACCCGCGCAAAAACCATAAAGGTATCAAGTTCAGGTCCTCTTCCTTCTAATGTTGGTACCTGCGGGAAGTATTCAACGTATGCCGCTTTGTTCGTCATTGAGGGATCACCTTCAAGGTGATAAATGTATCCCACTAAACTTGCTCCACCACTTGATGCGGTACTTGTTAATGTTTGCCACTTATTCAGGTTTGCTTTATCGGGGAAGACAACAGGATTTTGCGGATACGTGTACGCGCCTTGCACTTCATTTTCTTCCACCACTAATCCTGTGCCAACTCCGTTTCCTGTTAACGGCACCAAGTACGGATTCTTTGTTGAATCGTTAGAATAGATGCGGAGTATCGCTGTTCGGTTATCGGCAATCGTATCTGGTCTAAATAACACTGTCAACGTCATCGAACCATTCACCGCAGGTAACTCCACCGGAAATAGGGGAACACTTTGCAACGAAAAGTACCGAGGATTGGAAATAGTGATGCTATCAATACGCAACGCCGATTCGCCGCCGCTATTGATTTCGAGCGGCTTGCGATAATTATCCGCTTTGTTTCGTTCAGATTCATAGATTGAAACATTACCGAAATTGATTTGTGGTGTAGCCGCAAGCGTTGGACCTGTCGGAATTTTTCTGATACGTAGTAAATCAGCGCGAAGAACCGGCGCGGTTGCCACTGTTCGATAAATTTTTACGCTGTTGAAATCTCCTTGCGTAAGGTGAATCGGTTTGTTAGCAAGAGGATAGAAAAACGGCGGCGTAATCAATCCACTTTGGTTGAAGGAAGAGCGTATTGTATCGGTAGAAAAAGCAGGAATAATAGTTACTTGCGCATTATTTTCGGAGTTGGTAGTAAATGGAATTGCGCCATGCTCAATGAAATATTCGCCTGTGGAACCTGGTTTACCGTTAACACTATCGGGCAATTGGAAGCGATACTCCACGGAGGCAACAGCATCAGCTGAATACATACCGCCAAGATTTCCACCGGCAATCGGGAATGGAAATGCTGAAATACCGGTTTGACTTGGTTGCCATGTACCCGTTGTCATAATTGTTGGTCTGCGCGGATCACCGAGTTGGTCAAACGGGGCGTTGTAATGTGGCTCATTTGCTACACTTGCATTCAGAATAAAGTTGTAGTTGATACCGTTACCGCTTAATGGAATCGAAGCCAAAGATTCAGCCGGATCATTGCTTTCAATCACCAATGTATCGTTGACGGCTTCTTCTTGGAACGGTCTGAAACCGACAATAATATTTCGCTTTTGGCCAGGAGGAATTACCAGCGGAAAGGTGCCATTGTTCGGCAATTTAATATCCCAACGATCCTGCTTAAAGGTTGTATGCACATTTGAAATAACAAGGTCGGCTTTCCCTAAATTATACAGTGGAAATTCTTTGTAGGTAATCACACCCAACGGCGAGTCTAACCAATTTTCTCCCACTCTTACAGAATCAAATCCATCACGTGATCGTCTTCCAAATTCCAAATCGGGACCAGATGCCGAACTACGTAAAATTCGAACAGCATCTGCACGCATTATTGCTGAGCCGGAAAGCGAATCTGCACCCACCTTGATTTTGTAGTTACCAACATTCAGCGAATCTATCATTATTGGTACCCACGCTCCAAGTCCCACGTTTGCCAACGTTATTGCAGAACGTCGTTGGTCGTGTCGAACAGAATCTTGAATTTCACTGCTGAATTCGTATTGCAGCGTGTAATAGACGTTTGCCGCATTGTTTGCCGCTTGCAAAACGTAGGTATAAATCAAATATGTTCCACTTTTCCCTGTCGGAACATTAATTACCCACGTTGCAGAACGACCGGCAATGATCTCGCCACCCAATTGCGAAGTTTGGCGATAGTTGCCACCCCACGCATTGGCACTTGTTCCGTTGAACCACGGACCAACTTCAAAGTATTCCGGCGTGTTCGCAGTGCCGCCTTGCGGTTGGTTTGAAGCATTGTCTCCGGTAATATAATTTGCCGGATCTAATTTCTGCTGGGCAAGCAGAGTATTCTCCAACATACTCACAAACATCACCGCGAGAATAAATGAGTAAATCTTTTTCATGGGTACTCTCCTTTTTTTATGAATGAATAAAACAAAACATTTGAAAAACTTTTCCCAAGGAATTACCCTACCGCGGCTCGGCTGACAAACCCCTCCGTCGCTCCGAGCGGAGTCG
>JBFMDF010000110.1:0-6519 GCA_040753935.1 Bacteroidota bacterium
CCTCCTTCTCCCACACACAACCTATCGCTGCAAGTGGGACTTTCAACTTTTAACTTTTAACTTTTTCCTTTTAACTTGTATTCCGTCTCCACCGTCATTGCAATTCCTCCCCGCACGGCAAATGCAGCTTTCACTTTGCACCATCGCGGCTTCAGCACTGCAACAAGATCATCAAGAATCACGTTCACCAGATGTTCGTAAAATGTTTCCTGATCGCGGAATGTTTGCAAGTACAATTTCAATGACTTTGATTCAAGAATAAATTTATTTGGAATGTATTCGATGGTAATCGTTGCAAAATCTGGTTGGCGATTGATAGGACCGAGTGAAGTAAATTCATCTGTTGTGAGTGTAATGAGGTAGTTTCTGTTCGGATGATGATTCGGAAAGACTTCGAGTTTCTTTTCCGAAGAACTCTTTGAGTGCGGTGCTGAATCCTTTCCAAGCAGGGAAAGCGATTGCAAATCTTTTTTCCGCGTCAACTTTTTTGTCATTGCTATCGAATCTCTCGATGGTTGTTAATCTTCTCTCGCATTCCGGCATACGTGATATCTTGAATTGATGGACTGTTCAAGAAATCGTACGGAAATCCTAAATCAACTTTGCTGACGTCGTCCAACTGTTTTATGTGTTCTGCGTTGAGCGTTACCTGCAAACAACCGAGATTGTCGTTTATCTGTTCAACATTTCTGCCGCCAATAATTGGAATGATAACTCCGCGTTGGTACCGAAGCCACGCCAGCGCAACCTGTGCCGGCGTGCAGCCAATCTCTTTCGCAACAGCAACAACTGTTTTGGCAATAGTACGATTTCGTTCACTTAATCTTCGGCTTCCTTCTTTCACACGGCTTTTATCAGATTTTGTTCCTTCCAAAAATTTTCCCGTCAGCACTCCGGCCGCAAGCGGAGACCATGCGCAGACAGCAAGATCAAGCGCACGCGCCATTGGTAAATACTCTCGTTCTACCGTTCGTTCCGCAAGACTGTATTCAATTTGCAATCCGACAAACGATGTCCAGCCGCGTAATTCTGCTATTGTATTTGCCTGCGAAACAATCCATGCCGGCGTATCGGAAATCCCGATGTAGAGAATTTTCCCCTGCCGCACTGCGTCATCAAGAGAGCGCATCACTTCTTCTACCGGCGTGGTGTAGTCCCACGCGTGCAGCCAGTAGAGATCGATGTAATCGGTTTTCAGCCGTTTCAAACTATGATTGAGCGACTGTATCATGTTTTTGCGATGGTTGCCTGCCCAGTTTGGATCGCCGCTTTTCATCTTCAGTGTATATTTTGTTGCCAGCACAATGCTTTCTCGGTCATGGGCTATCAACTCACCGACAATTTTTTCCGATGTGCCTTCTGTGTATCTATTTGCGGTGTCAATAAAATTGCCGCCGGCGTTGCGGTATGCTTCATACATTTTTTTACATTCATCAAACGATGCGCCCCAGCCCCACTCTTCACCGAACGTCATGGTTCCAAGACAAAGCTCAGAAACGCGCAGACCTGATTTACCGAGAAGTTTGTAGTTCATAGTATTAGAATGGTTTGCCTTTTGTTGTAGTGCAACTTAATAAACGAAAATTGCAGAAACAATATCTTCAGCGCCTGCTTCTTCCCAAAGACGTTGAAAAATTATGCGAAACATCCTTAGTAGTACGCTTTGTTCTTATTTGAAGGATTACAGTTGGAAAGTATTTTGGATTTTTGGAATTTCTATAATCACTTCTTTTCTTTCATCACTCTCTCAATCACCTCCATTGTCTTCTCTGCTCCTGTTTGCCAGTCAAATTCCTTTGATCGGTGAAGTGCATTTTCCGCAAGGCGATTTCTCAAATGCTCATCGCGGAGTAAGAGAATAATCTTCTCGGCAAGTTTTTCACGATTGCCATACTCGTACAGTAAACCTGTTTCGCCGTCAACAACTGCATCGCGCAATCCTTGCACGTTGCTGGAAACAGTCGGCGTGCCGCAGGCGTTTGCTTCAATTGCCGTCAGTCCCCACCCTTCTTTGATCGACGTGTTAACGGCAATGTGCATTCTGTTGAGCCAGTCAACTTTTTCTTCTTCGCTGACAAATCCTGTAAACGTTACGCTCTCAGTCAATCCAAGTGTATGAACCAACGACATCAGACGCGGTTTATCGTCACCGTCGCCCACAATAACCAAATGCGCATTTGGAATCTCCTTTTTCACAATAGCGAATGCTTCAATCAAATGATCGAACGATTTGTATTTCTTCAATCGCCCCAATGCGCCAACAAGCGGAATCAGAGATTTTCCAACTCCGGTTTTCCGAAAGAGTTGATGATTGACGCCGTAATGAACGTGGTGAACTTTTTCGATATCGAACCCGAGCGACAAACATTCCTGATACGTACTGGGGGAATGCACCATGAAATGAATTTTTTTATACATCGGCAGTGCCGCACGTTCGGCAAGATAAACGTACGATGCGAGCGGAAAGATCGTTTCTTTGAAAACACTCGTACCAAGCAAATGGTGAATTTCTCCAAGGATAGGCTCGCGCACGTACGCGGGAGTGTAGAACGGAATTTTGTTCAGGTCATCAACTACCAAGTCAAATTTTTGATCTTTGAATGTGGTGAAATATTTTCTCATCACCACGTAGTTGAATAAAAAACGCCCTCCTTCACGAATAATCTTGATGCCGTTAAGTTCTTCCGTTGGCTTCGCCCCGTCGTACGATGAACAGAAGAGCGTTACCTGGTGTCCCATAGCGGCAATGCGCGAGTATGTTTCATGGAGATGCACTTCCGCACCGCCGGAGAGTGGATGAGTAATATCTTGCCAATTGAAAATGAGAATCTTCATAAAACAAAAGAGGAAGGATGAATGATGAAGGATGAATTTTTATTACCAAGCATTGCAGTGTTGGTTACAGTTTCCATCGTTCATACTTTTTTCCCAATCACTCCCATCGAAAGCGCGGTATAATATGCAATCGGCGTATCGCGTAATGCGAGGCGCAGTGCTTTTCGAATAGAATACAAGAACGGAATTTTTGGATAGAGCGGAAGTTTAATGCCGACTTTCCGCAAAGCTTCACGCGCCATTCGGTAGAAGAGACTCGGGTACATCCACTCGCCGTACGTATGTACTGTGCGCAGGCCGAGCCGTTCCATTTCTCTTTTTAGTTCCGGTACGGAAAACGAACGTTCCCATCCTGCAAACCATGTATTCAATGCGATGAGAATTTTTTTGATCACTGTGTAAATGTGATAGCGTTGCGGAACATCGACACACAACAGCCCACCCTTTTTCAAAACGCGGATGTTTTCTTTCAACAACGCTTCAGCTTTATCGTGCCGGAAATGTTCAAGAAGTCCTTGGTGAAAAACAATGTCGAATGAGTCGTCTTTGAAAGGAAGAGCAAACGTATCACCGCCAATAATCGTGACGTTCATCTTCTCTTCTTCCGCAATCCGCTTCATGATGGTCAAAGAGTTCATTGAATAATCAAGTTGGTACACATCGGCGCCGAGAGTAACCAGTGGAAAACTGTCGCGTCCTGTACCGGCACCGATTTCAAGAATTTTCTTCCCTTTCACGTCGGTTATCTTTATCAGATTACGTACAACACGGTCGGAGTTGGAATACACATCGGCAACATTGCTCTTTTCAGCCCAAAATGTTTCCCAGTGTTCAAGTCGTGATTCTTTCATACTCTTCTTCTTAAAAAATAAACCACAGAGTCACAGATGCTGGAGAAAAAAATCTGTGAACTCTGTGGTACTCTATATCCCTCTTATTTTTTTGCTACTGAATCTTTTGATGAATTCTTCATTGCCAATCGCGCTTGCATCTGTGCCTTCTGCATATTGACCCATTGTGGCAATCCCTGTACGGTAGCGTAATCGGTGTTGATTTTATCAAGAATGGCGATAGCGTTGTCGTACTCTTCACGGTTTTGATACAAAGTATAAAGCATGTAGTATGGATGATACTGATTTTGGAACGGTTCGGTAACAGGCTGTTTAATCATCTCTTCCAGTTTTGAAATCAATGCTCGCGAAACGCTATTGTACCGCTCTTTATTGCCGGTGTAGTAATAGAAATTCGTTACATCAAACTCTACGCGGTAATCCATCGGCAAAGCGCTGGTCGGCATTGTTGCCATCATCGAATCGAGAGTTGCTACCGCCATTGCATTGTTGCGCTCAACATTGAGATAGTGAAGAGCCAACCGCATGAACGCGTTGCGGTAGTTCATCACCAACCGCGTTACATTTTCATCATAGTGAACGGTTGAATCCTGCAATCCGCGGAAGAGGTACCCGCGCTGAAATGTTTTGCTAATCTGGGACGGTTTGTTCAACAAATTTGCTCCGAGAATTTTCGGATCAATCACTCCTTCGTCTGTAGGGGCAGGATAGGGAATGAGTTTCATCGCCAATCCATCCATACGGAAATAACGATCAAGACCGATCTTTGCATCGGGTGTTGACGTAACCGCCATATAAATCGGCCGCTCCCAGTTGTTGGTGCGAATAATATCGTACGCCATGATGTCCTGCGCGCGAATTGCTTTAATGTTGCCGAATTGCATTGTGTTCGGCATAACGAATTTTATTTGTCCTGCTTTTGCCGCAGTATCAGCGGCAGAGGTTGGTTGCGCCGGACGATCGCTCTTGAACATTTCATACTCTTTCAGTACATGAGCAGGTACCGGCAGTGTCAACTCACGCGGCTCCCACTGCATTGGGCCGATCTGTTCAATTTCCTGATCGCTGAGGCTGATTGGCACTTTCTTTGCACCGTGCGGCATTTCATGTTTCAACTGTTTAATGTACCACGAAGTATTGACTAAACTCAGGTTTACTATACGTACATCGCGCCGCACCCCTTCAACATCCTGCAAGTACCACAGCGGAAAGGTATCGTTATCGCCGTTAGTAAAGAGAATTGCATCGGGTTCGCAGGTTTGCAGTAAATTGTACGAGTAATCCCACGCTACGTAATCTCCGGTGCGATCGGATTGTTTGTAATTTGTGTACAGCATGTTACCCGGAATAAAGACAAACAGAACAAGGAGAACAGCGTACGTTGCCAATTTTTTCATTTGTTCATTCTTCAGCGCTTCTTTTATAGAATCAACAATCCCCAAAGCACCAATACCAATCCACAGCGAAAAGACAAAGAACGCTCCTACATAAAAGTAATCACGCTCTCTCGGCTGCGGATTTTGCATGTTGAAGTAAAACGCCATCACCACGCTCATCAACAAAAAGAAGTTGAAGAAGACCCACCACATCACCTTGTCTTTTTTGTAATGGTAGTAGAATCCAAAAAGACCAACAAACAGCGGAATGCCCCACAGTTGTTTCCAATTAACGCCGGCGCCCTGAAAATCACCTTCGCGCCCGACGTACTGCCACAAGAAATAGCGAAGCAGCATTTCATCCAATTGGTAGCGCAAGAAATAGTCCCAATCGCTTTTGTAGTTGGTGTAGATGCCCTGATGCTGCGGCTCCTGACTCCATCGTCGTTGCATCAGCGGCGCGTCGCCATACTGTTCGCGGTTGAGGTACGAAACGAGTTTTTCCAGTGTACTCGGATCATTTTCATTCATCGGTGGACGAGCATTGGCGCGAATAATGACCATAGTGTACGTTGAATATCCCAGCACAATCAGCAGAAACGACATTGAAGCCAGATGCAGCATCTCTTTTTTTGTTTGAAGAGAACGCCACACACCGTACGCCGCCGCCGCAATGATGGCAAGAGGTATCATCGTCCATATAATGCTCTTTGTTTCCTTTCCGCTGCCAATGGAATACTTTCCATCAAGCAGATTTGGAAGTTCTTTGACAATGCCGGGATAGACGACAGCAAAAATTCCAATGGCAATGATGCCGAAAATGATATAGTTGCGAATTGAAAATTCGTACCGGCGGAAAAAGACAATGATGAGAAACGGAAAGATCACCAACAGCGCCAGCAAGTGCACGCCAAGGGAAAGACCTATGAGATACGCAATAAGAAAAATATATTTTTGGTGCGACGGAGAATCAGCCCGCTCATTCCATCGAAGCGCCAGCCATGTAACCAGCGCCACGAACAGCATACTCACGCCGTACACTTCCGCTTCAACGGCGTTAAACCAAAAGGTAATGCTGAAGGTAAGCGACAGCGCTCCTATTGCTGAAGAGCCATACAGCGTTATTTTATTCCACAGATCTTCCGTACGGGGACGCCAGAGAGTAATCAATTTCACCAACGAAAGATAGAGAAACATCACTGTCAGCGCACTTGCCAGCGCAGATATAAAATGCAGACGTACTGCCGGATCGCTGTACAGCGGAATCATTCCGAAAATTTTTCCTACCAACAAAAACAGCGGAGAGCCCGGAGGGTGCGGCACTTGCAGTAAATACGCGGCGGCAATAAATTCTCCAACGTCCCAAAATACCACCGTATCCGACAGCGTCATAACGTAGACAATTAAAGAAATGAGGAATACTATTCCTGCAACGACTTTATTCAATTTGGTATGCT
>JBFMDF010000111.1:0-6499 GCA_040753935.1 Bacteroidota bacterium
CCATGGCACGAATTGATTGCTGCGCCATGACCGATGTGAAACGCTCATCGACCATAACAATTTCCACAGAAATTATTTGTTTTAACTTTTGTACGAATGATTCGACTTCAGAAGATTTTAAACTTTCCCTGCCGCTTAAATGCAACGGGTTACCGATGATGATGTGAGAAACATTGTGCGTTTTAACAAGTGTATGAATCTCATTGAGCGTCTTCGAATCATTGGGAATTGTTTTTAGTCCTTGAGCAATAATATTCAGCGGATCGCTCATGGCAAGTCCGATGCGTGATGAGCCGTAATCAATTGCCAAAATTCTGCCGTTGTTGTTATTCATCTAAACGCTCAACCTTGGTAACATTCTTTACCCTCCTCAATCGTTCAATGATTCCGTTGAGGTGGACGGTATTCTTTACATTCACCACAAATTGTCCATCAAAAAGTGAGTCTTTCGTACTAATATTGACACTACGGATGTTGGTATTTTCATAATTGGAAATAGCGTTGGTAACATCATTCAATAATCCGCTGCGATCGTTGCCGGAAATTCGGATGCCGGCGATAAAATCGCTTGTTGTTGCTTCGGGCCATTCTACATGGACAATGCGCTCTTCACCGTTATTCAACATAGTCTGAATATTTTTGCAATTCTTTCGGTGAATTTTTATTCCTTCTCCTGTTGTAACATAACCAACAATTTCATCACCGGGAATTGGATTGCAGCACCGTGCGTAAGCATACAATAAATTTCCCTTCGTACCGAAAAGTGAAATGCCGCTCGTAATACTGCGAGCAGTATCAACAAACTTGTTAAAAATCGACAACGATGAATCTTCTTTGGCTTGCTCGTTTATCTTTGTGCGTTTATCGGTCAGTTCTGAAATGACAACATCAACATCAACCTGCTCGGTTTTCACAGCGAGGTAAAATGCCTGAAGATTGTCAAAACGTCTGGTGTGAACGTATTCGGTCAACTCATCATCGTTAATGTGAAGTTTTGCCTTCTTCAGTTTCTTCTCCCAGATTTCTTTTCCGGCTTCGATTAATTTTCGTTCCTCTTCTTTCAAATATCGCCGAATGTGGGTTTTTGCTTTGTGAGTGATGGCAAATTTTTCCCAATCGCGGTTTGGCGTTTGCTTTTTTGAGGTGATAATTTCTACTTGATCGCCACTGCGCAGTATCGTGTTCAGCGGAACAATGCGTCCGTTCACTTTCGCACCGATTGTATGAAAACCAACATCAGAGTGAATTTCAAAAGCAAAATCTATTGCCGTTGCGTTTTTGGGGAGAATTTTCAGGTCGCCTTTCGGGGTGAAAACGTAGATTTCGTCTTGATAGAGATTGAGTTTGAAACTTTCGATCAGTTCTTTCGGTGAGACTTCCTCTCCTTGTTTTTGTTCGAACATCTCGCGCACCCAGTTAATCCAATTTTCTAACTCCTTATCCAGCGGCGCTTGAGAACCGTTTTCTTTGTAGAACCAGTGAGCCGCAACACCTCGTTCGGCAACTTCGTGCATCTGTTGTGTTCGGATTTGTACTTCGACCATTTTCCCTTCAGGTCCAACAACGGTGGTGTGTAACGATTGATAGCCGTTTTTTTTCGGAATTGAAATGTAGTTCTTAAAACGTTCCGGTATCGGTTTGTAAATTTCCGAAACAATACCGTACACCGTAAAACACTCATTGTTATCATTCGTATCGAGAATAATGCGCACGGCAAACATATCATAAATTTCATCAAACGGCTTATTCCGTTTTATCATCTTATTGTAGATGCTGTAGAGATGTTTCGGTCTGCCTTCAATAGAAAATTTTAATCCTTCCTGCCGCAGGCGGTTTTCAATTGGCACAACAAATTTGCGGATGTAATGTTCGCGTTCGCGACGCTTGGCATTTAATGCATGCGCAATCTCTTCATACTCTTTTCGATGAAGATGCTTGAAGGCAAGGTCTTCCAGTTCCCATTTTATCTTTGCCAAACCGAACCGATGGGCAAACGGGGCGTAGATATCCAGTGTTTCTTTTGCAATGCGCTGTTGTTTTTCCGGCGGAAGATACTCCAACGTGCGCATGTTGTGCAGACGATCAGCAAATTTCACGATCATCACACGGATATCGTTCACCATAGATAACAGCAACTTGCGGTAATTTTCAGCTTGCGTTATTTCATGGCTTTCAAAAATGTTGCTGATCTTTGTAGCGCCGTCAACAATTTCTGCTATGGTATCACCAAATTCTTTACGGATATCGTCAATGGTGATTTCGGTATCCTCAACAACATCGTGAAGTAATGCACAGGCAACCGAAACATCGTCGAGAGCGATTTCTTTGGCAACAACCATTGCTACTTCGTACGGATGCCCAAAGTACGGCTCGCCCGAACTGCGCAAATCGTACTTATGAGCTTCTAAACTCAACTCAAACGCTTTGGTGATTAGGTCGTCATTCACCTTGCGGAGATTTTTGTGACACACCGCCAGCAGATCGTCAAGTTTCTTTTTGTATTTTGCCTGCAACATTTTTTGAAGTTCACCGATTGACAGATGTAACCGTCATCGTTCAGGTGATGGTCACATCAGGTTAAGAGATTTTTTCCAATATCATCTCTGCTTGTTTAATCTTGTTTTTCAAATCTCCTTTTGTTTTGCCGATATATTTTTTGAGAGATACAATGTGGCGGCATTCTGATTTTGCATCTTCGTACCGATGCTCACGCAGTGCAAACTGTGCAAGTTTTAACCTGCAGGTTGCTTCGGTATACCGGTTTGTCACTGGAGCATTCAGCGTGCTGTGGAGTAAACGATTCACAACACTTTTCACGCTATCCGGTTTTCCCCACTTTTCATATACCGTCATCATATTCCACAGGTATGAACGGTTAGAGGGATATTCATTCAACATCTGCCTCCCATAGTATTCCGCCTCTTCATATCTCCCCTCATCTATAAAGATAAGCATCAGATTGTGCGAAGCAAGATGTTTTTCATACGGATGAAAAAAGGCTTGTTTTACAAGGCGAATTCCCTCTTCTGTTCTGTCAGAAAGAAACGGAATCCACGCCAATTTGCTGCGCCAATAATAGTAGGAACCAAGAATATTTTTTGCCGGAAGAAATGTTGAATCAATCTCTAAACATTTTTCTAACGCACTACCGGCACTGATACCGTAGTAAAAGCCAGTGGGAAGATTTCCTCTATCGGAAGCTGTAAATGAACGAAAAGCATCGGCGACTCCAGAATAGTACAATCCCCATGCTTCTGTTTTTTTGTTTTTCAGCATCTCTTCGGCTAACTCACCCGCCGCTGTCAACAATGAATCATACTGCACGCTGTTGAAACGGTCGCCGTAATCTGAATAACGCGCTTGTAACATTCCGGCAAGATAGAGGTAACCGCTTGGATGTTTAGGATAATGAACAATGATCGTGCGAAATGTTGTTTCGGCAGAATCATACGCCTGTTTCAGTGTTTGATGAATCCCTCGCAACAGCAATTCGTGATGACGGGAATCCTCAAGAATCTGAGCCGAACCGAGATGAAGTACGACAATTCCAAGAAAAAAAAATTTCACATTCACTCCGTTCCAAACACACGATCGCCGGCATCGCCGAGTCCGGGTAAAATATATCCTCTGTCATTGAGTCCCTTATCGACAACTGCACAAAAGATATGAACATCGGGATGAGTTTTTCGGATAATGCGAACACCGGCTGGCGAGGCAACAAGACAAACAAGGCGAATATTCTTTGCCCCTTTGTTTTTTAAAAATGTTAACGCCGCTTTAGCGCTCCCGCCTGTTGCCAACATCGGATCAATTAACAGCACCAAACTTCGTGCTAATGTTTTTGGGAATTTGGAATAGTAATCTACCGGCTCCAATGATTCTTCATCACGGTACAGGCCCACGTGCCCAACACGCGCTTCAGGCAACACATTCAAAAATCCTTCTACCATTCCCAACCCGGCACGCAATATGGGAACGATGACAATATCACTTTTCAATTTGTATCCTTTTGTCCATGCAAGCGGCGTTTGAAGCGGATATGCTTCCAGAAGAAAATCGTGAGTTACTTCAAAAGCCATCATTCCTGCCACGCGGGAAAGAACGGTGCGGAACAGATGATTTGGCGTTCTCTTGTCACGCAAAATAGAAACGTCTCGCTGTACCAACGGATGATCGATGATGGTTAAATTTTTCATGTAGTCTCCTGTTAGAGTAATTTTTTCAGTTGGATACCGCTCAGTACCACTCCATCCCACAATGGTGCAAACGTCGGGGCATAGATAACATCTAACTCTGAAAGATCGCTGACAGTTAATCCATGCCTGATAACAACCGCCATTGCATTTGCGCGTTGCATCACTCCATCTTTCCCAAAAAGACTTGCACCAAGAATTTTCCCTGATTTTTTATCGGCAATCGTTGTCATGGTCAACGGAGCGCTGTGCGGCATAAAAGCAATTCGTGAAGAGGTCGTAACGGTAGCTGAAACAACATCGAATCCTGCCGTTCGCGCTTCTTGTTCCGACAATCCGACTTGGGCAACTTCAAGTACACCAACACGTAAACCGATAGCCCGAATGGCACCTTTGAATTGTACGTTGCCGCCGGCGGCATTTTCTCCGGCGATCCAACCTGTCTTACTAGCTGTTGTTGCAAGAGAAAGATAGAACGGTTTTTTGGTGATGATGTTTTTCAATTCACAACAATCACCAGCGGCGAAAATGTGATCGGCACCGAGCGCATTCATCTTGTCGCTGGTAAGGATTCCACCAAATGCACCAATGTGGATACCTGCTTCTTTTGCCAGCGAGGAATTGGGCTCAACACCAATGGCAATGATAACGAGATCT
Organism: Bacteroidota bacterium; assembly: GCA_040753935.1. GTDB lineage: Bacteria > Bacteroidota > Ignavibacteria > UBA10030 > UBA8401 > SpSt-333. The sequence continues at coordinate 4,851 of JBFMDF010000111.1, forward strand.
GTTTCAACTGTTCTGTCTTTCAGTCCAACGGCTACAACATTCTGTTTTGCTCCAATGCCGAACCATTCTACTATAGCGTTAGGAATAAAAGTAATTGCATTCCGCTCTAGTTCAGCAATAATTTCATTTTGCGTCTCCTTCGATGTGATCGAGAGAGGTCCGGTTGAGCGTTGTACCACAGTTACGTCCATTCCTATTCGGTGCAGTGCATCAGCCATCTCTAAACCAATAAACCCCGCTCCAATAATTGTGGCCGAACGTGGTTGTTCTTCGCGAAGAAATTTGTAGAGAGCATGTGCAGTGGCAAGCGTTTTAATATGAAAAACATTTCGCGCCTGCTCTCCTTCAATATTTAACTTTTTGAAACGGTTGCCCGTTGTTAAAACTAACTTATCATAGTACTCTCTTATTTGTTTTCCCGCAGAAAGATTTCTGATCACCAACTCACGTTTTGCTGGAATAATTTCTTCTACCAGATGTTGTGTATGAACCGCAATTCCCTTTTCTTGCTGCAAACGCTCGGGTGAAAACGGCTCTAACTTTTTCACGTCAGCCACTTCTCCGGAGATGACGTACGGAATTTCGCACACGCCGTACGACACATGCTCACCAGATTCATACAAGATAACATCGGCATCAGGATTCACCCGTTTTGCTTTAGCCGCTGCACTCGGTCCGGCGGCTACTCCTCCAATAACAACAATGCGTCGTTTCATTTTCTTTTCCGTTTAAAAACCAATGTTAATGGAACACCTTGAAAACCAAAATGATGCCGAATGCGATTTTCCAAATACCGTTTGTACACGTCCGTGACGAGTTGCGGCTCATTGGCAAAAAAAGCAAAGACCGGCGGCATCGTTTTCACCTGCGTAACGTAGTTGAGTTTTACATCTTTACCCGTTTTCGTTGATGGCGGATAGTGTTGAATATCGGCAAGCAGTGCTTCGTTTAATGAACTTGTCGGGATTCGCATTGCCCGGTTTTGATGAATGTGTTTGCTGAGTTCCAGTAGTTTGTAAATTCGTTGTTTTGTTTTTGCCGAGATAAAAATAACCGGAATGTAATCGAACATGCGAAGTTTACTACGCAACACTCGCTCATATTCTTTTGCCGTCTCGTTGTCTTTTTCAACCACGTCCCATTTGTTCACCGCAATCACGATGCCGACATTTTTTTCAACCGCTGTTTGAACAATGCGGAGGTCTTGCTTTTCCAGTGGTGTTGTGGCATCAAAAACGATAACAGCGAGATTGCATCGTTCAATAGCTTTCAACGTTCTAATGGTTGAATAGAAATCCACATTGTGTTTAATTCTGCTTTTCCGAATTAGTCCGGCAGTATCGATCAACACAATTTCTTCGCCATAATATTTAATGATGGAATCAATCGGATCGCGCGTGGTGCCGGCAATTGGAGTTACTATGGAGCGTTCATATCCGAGAAGGGCATTTGCAAGTGATGATTTACCGACATTCGGTTTACCGATAATGGCAATACGAAGTTGTTTATCTTTCTCTTCGTCCTGCACTGTAATCGGATACTCCGCTGTAATAACATCGAGAAAATCACCGATTTTTCTTCCACCCAGCGCCGCAATAGAGATTGGTTCGCCCAGTCCGAGGTTGTGAAAATGCGCCGCCGCATGTTCA
>JBFMDF010000112.1:0-6451 GCA_040753935.1 Bacteroidota bacterium
GAAGTTTCAATTGCTCTTTTGTCCGCTTCGGTTCAACGTACAGCCATAGTTGACTGTCCTGCAGTTGATCGCGAAAACCATACGCTCCGCCGGTTTGGTAGTATGCCGTTCGTCCCCACATACGTCCGGAAATTGCCTGATACTTCAGCCAGATATTTTCCATGACATTCATGGCATCATCAGGAGTTGAAACGTTTACCGTGCCGAGCAATTGCTTCCATCGCTCTTGCATGGCAGAAAATGCAGTCTCAATTGCTTCGGCCTGATGATATTTTTTCGCCAGTTCAGTAGCATGCTCTTTTGAATCTGCACAGCCAAGCGTATAGTAGAGTGTTTCTTCTTTCCCCGGTTTCAACGTTATGATGTTTTGCAAACTGGCGCAGTGGTCGAGCCAATTTCCCTGCTTTTTCTTCAAGAATTTTCCTTTCACGGCAGCCGGTTTGGATGGACTGCCGTACATTCCCAGAAATGATTCCTTGTCGGTTTCAAATGAAACCGGTTTTGCGCTGACAGAATGAAACGCAATGTAGGGCCAATTGGTATTCCAATGACCTCGTTCAGTCGGTACTTCCCACAATCGTTTTGTAGCAAGAATTGAATGTGTGGCAGAATCAAATTCTGTGTGAATGAACGATTTATGAAATTCACGATGCCAGTCGGGTGATTGACCAAGTGCCCACTCGAAAAATGTAAAGAGGTTAACCGTTCGGCGTTTTTTTGATTTGTTGCGGAGTGTCAGTTTCCAGATTTCGACAGGATCATCGTTCGGAAGAAATACCGTGAGCGTTGACTCAATGCCGAAATTTTTCGACGTGATGACTGAGTAGCCGATGCCGTGACGACATTCGTAGAACTCAGGTTCTGCACACACCGGCTTCCAACCTGCGGACCACAGGTTTCCCTTTTCGTCCCGCAGATATAGATATTTTCCCCATTCATCTTTAATAAGGTCTTGTTCCCAGCGGGTCAGCCGATTCAATTGGGCATGCGTGCGCCAACTGTAACCGCTTCCTGTCTGTGAAAACGTCAAGCCATAATCGCCATTGCTGATGACGTTAATCCACGGTCGTGGTGTGCGAGGCGTGGTGATAATGTATTCTTTTCCATCTGATGAAAAATGTCCGTACTTCGTCTTAAAGATTTTCAAATTAATACCTCAAGAAAACTGCTTATCGTTACAATGAAATGCCAACTGTTATCCGATGTGATTCTTTCAACCGCCCATGATCAGCCCAACCGTAATCAAAAGTAAAAATATAACCGGAAAGTTCATACTCAATTCCAGCGCCGAGTGTTAAACCAACTTCCGAATCTGTTAAGAATAGATTTTGGTATCCGCCGCGAAGCGCAAGAAAATGTTGAAAGAGATATTCCACACCAATGCTCATACTTTCGGTATTGTCGCTGGGGTGGAACGCATCAACGGCAAGAGTAAGTTTGTTTGCGTCGTCAATTTGCACCGGCATTCCCACACCCACTCTAAACATTACGGGCAGGGGAAAATCATTCGTAAACAATTGCGCCGGTAACTGACCGTTATCTCCATACTTTGCATAATTCTGATCGTACAGCACCCGCAAATCTCTCCCGTCGTACCTTCCACGCGTGCCGAAGTTAGAAATACTTGCACCAAGATGGAAGCCATCGGGTGAGAGTCTATAAATTGTTCCGATGCTGAGCGAAAAAGCCGAGAGCGTACTGTGCCAAATTGTTTCCTGAATATAATTGACTTGAACGCCAACAGAAAAACGATCTGAAATTTGTCGTCCTACGCCAAGGCCAAACGCAACGTCGGATACAGTGTATCGTTCTCCGGTGCCGAGCGGTTGGTCAACTGTTCTCACATCAATCTCACCTGAATTGAGCGATGTCATCGTTGCATAGAAGTTGCCTACATTTTCAACTTCAACAGCCAAAACGCCGTACTGATACGCAATGTCGGCAATCCACTGATTGTGCGTAAACTGCACCGCGTTCCCCCGTTGGAGCCCAATTGATGCAGGATTGTAGTACACCGATTGAGGTTCTGCATACAGCGTTACTCCGGCATTTCCCATGGCGGTTATACGCGCGCTTGGTTCAATGGAAAGAAAAGCGCCAACGCTTGTTCCCGTTTTTGATTGTGAATGAACGTGTGCAAATGCGAGAACCGTCATGCCGATGATCAAAAAAAGTTTCTTTGTCATAGTCGTCCTCGCTTATTTAATGATTGCAAATTTGCCGATACTTGTTCCCGCGTCTCCGGCATCGACATGATAAATGTAAAGACCGGGGGCAACATCGAGATTGTCTTTCGTTCTCAAGTCCCACGCGACGTAACCGTTCGTCGAGCCATCGTGCACAAGTGTTCTGACCAAATCACCACGCACAGTATAAATCCGTATTGTGCAATTGCGCGGCAGATTTCTGAATTCAATTCGCCGATCCCCTCGTCCTTGCACTCCAAACGGCGCCGGCTCAAAACTTGCTGCACCAACGTATGGATTGGGAACGACGTACGGTCCTTCTTTAAATTGTGCCTTTGCTGAACTTGCCTCGATGAGCGCACTTGAGGTATTGAAGACAAAAACATCTTTCTGCCCAAACGGTAACAGTAATTTAAATTCATACTGGTCGCTATCAGAGGGGGTAATAGTTGCGCTAGAGGGATTTTTCAACCGCACGCGCCAGGTAACACGTTGGGCTTGATCGACTGAATCCGGTCCCGTCAGTATCTGAATTTCATCAAAACTATTCGGATCGCCGGTGTAACTGAGGGTAGAATCATTATTGTTATCTACGAATTTAAACGGTGCCTTTTTCGGTCCGTTAGCAGTGTGGAAATAAACGGTGAATTTCACCGGCAATGGATCGGTGAATCCGGGTATGACTGGAAGCGCCGTATCAATAATTGTGCTGGAAAAGCGAATTGTTAAACTATCAGGAAAGCCGAATCGTTTGTAATTGATAGGCCACAATCCAATGTAGAGAAAATCCAACCGTGCGTTCGTTTTACTGCCGGCGGTAAACTTACTGCGGACGGTATCAATAATATACGTTTGTAATGTACTGACAACGGGCTGTAATCCGCTGCCTGAAATGCCGGTGCCTTCGCCCAAAAAATCATTTCCTGTGCTAAACAAAACGGTGTTGTTTGCCGTACTGTCGATGAGATTGTACGAAATAGGACGCACGCTATCGGGATTCGTGTTAAAGGTAATTTTCATAATATGATTTTGAGGAACCAGCGAAGAGTTCAACACATTCACCGATACGGTACCTGTTCCTGAACCAGAAATTCTCCGGACGTTTGATGTTGACGCTTGTTTGTATCCCAACACTTTCGGATTCGGACGAACTCTCACAACATTCCGCGGAAGAATTGTTCCTCCCAACAGCGTTCGGGTAACAGACATTGAATTTTCTGCCGGATAAAATGTAAACTCTTCATTTGTTGCACCTTGAATAATCGTCGCACCAAAATCGTATGCTGTTACGGCATAATAGTACTCCTGACCATTTACCACGTTTGTGTCGCGGAATGAATGACGGAGCCCGCTTTCGCTGCCAAGATAGAACGCCAATCCGTTGACGATTGTGCTCGAATATCCGCTAACGCCGTCTTTCAAATCGTACTGGGCAAGAGGATTGCCGTTGTTGGTTTGCGAAATTCCGCGTGCGGAAATAACGGTGGTAACATCGTTAAAATTATAATCGGTGGAACGGTAGATTTTGTACCCCTCAAAGTCGTTGATGCCGGTAGTCGGATCGGTTGATCGTTCGGCAACATCGTCCCAGTGCAGTTGAACGTATCCATCGCCTGCTTCGGCAGTTAACGTGGGAGTTGGCGGGGGTGTAGCAAACTTGTAATTGCCGTTGTAGATGGTTTGAACTACTTTGACGGTGTTCCGCAGTTCCGTAAGATCGTAGCCAAATGCCAACGCAAGACTAAAACGCTCCTGCGTTCCTGCTTTTAATGTAAAGGGACCTGAGGCAAACAAAAATCCAATGTTTTGGTTATTGGCGCCGGTTTTGTCGAATCGAGCAGAAGTGTCGGGATTAGTGAAATAGTCATAAAAGAAATATGCATAGTTTCCATTGTAGGGATTGCTGAGAATGCGTGAATTTTGCGTACTAGGATTTGTTGCAAAGTAAATTCCGTAATCTTGTCCGGGACCGTTGATCCTCCACATTCTAAACCCAGTCAATCCAATCTGGTCGGATTCGTGTAAATCAGTTTTGCCAAAATTTTGTTCGCCATTTGTTGGAATTCCATCTCCTTCGCCTCTATCATGAGTGTTCGGCTCGCCATCTTCACCAAAATCATTCAACGAAGCAACCCAATCCAAATCTTCATCCCCCGTCCACCACACACCGGATTTGTATGCCAATCGATTTTCCAACTTTCCATACGTTGCTTCAAACGAAGCCATGTTGTAGTTTGCCTGTACGTAGGCACGGATGTTTGATTGTCCAACAATTTTTATTCCGGGAATGCTATCTCGGGTTTCATTAACAATTCCGTCACCATCGTTATCAATCGCATCGTACGGTTTCCCAGGAGTTTCAAGATAAGCGTAGCCCAAATATCCCGTGCGGTCTCCGCTGCTAATAAGACTTTTTCCTCGTCCGTAATTATCCCACGTGTATACAAGATTCAAACCCGAGGAGCGATCGAATGAAGCATTGTCGTCATCAGATTCTGGCAATGGATCAACACCTTTTGCCGAACCGCCAACGCCGGAATCCATATACACGCCAAAAATAATATTTTCAGGTTCTCCGTTGCTTGGATAATCTGTCGTTCCTTCGTTTGCAATATCGTAATGCCAGAAAATTACATTGCCGGCTTGCGGTGTTGCCCATTGAAACCCTCGCACTTCAATTCTCAATCCTAATCCCTGTCGTGTTGCATCGCGTTTGTCTGGTGTAAAGTTAAATGAATCGTAATATTGATCATCCATGACAGTGAAACTTTCTTGGTCGGGAGCAAACGCAGTTGATGCACCAAAGTATCCATTCCAGCGTCCGTTCCATGTCGAATCTTTATCGGGCCACGTTTTGGGCCACGTGCGCGGATCGCTACTGATAGCCGGCGAACGGGCAGCATTGAGAGCAGGGTCGACTTCAAAATATCCTGGCCGGGGTTCAAAGCGCATCAAACGGTTTTTTTGTACGCTGGTGGCTTGCCCTTCACGGTAACCTGTTTCCATGATATAAACCGTATTTCCGACATCATTTTTTACCTTGGCAAGAACAAACGGCGTAATACCGTCGGTGTAATTCATCCCGCTTCCTTTGGGAACTTCAGCAGAGTGAAACGTTGATAAATCAACATTGATCGGATCGTTCGGATAATCTCCTACCATTCCATAATTCCAGAAACGCGTACGGATGTTATTGGCATCGTGCTGCCCCAATCGTTCATACTGCAAGTCGCCTCGTTTGTCCGGAGGGGTAACCGGACGATATAACTGGGCAAACAAAGGGATGCTGAGAACACATAGAACGTTGCAGTACGTGATAACTATTTTTTTCATAATGTTCTCCAATAATTACAAAGCAGATGGGGCAACGGAAATACCAACTTCCACTTTCCGCGGCGCAAAATACCGAAGGGGATTCAACAACGCATATTTGTCTGTTTCTCTCGAAAGTGAATAATCCGGACTTCCTGTGGTTGAAAATACATCGCCGTTAAAGTAAGTGGTATTCAACAGATTGAAGACTCTCAAAAATGCATTCAACTGAATACCGCCGACCTCAAATCCTTTTTCAGCACGCAGATCTACAACAAAACCCATCGGCTTTCGTCCAGAATTTGTTTCAATCTGTGAACCGAAACCGGAACCAATGGCAGGAGTGTACGGAAGTCCGCTGCCCAATTTAAGAATGGCGCTGACAGAATAATTACTCGGTTCAGACAATTGAATACTGGCGTTTAGTGTGTGCCGTTGGTCCCAGTTGAGCGGCATTTGCCTTGGTCGGGCATCCATTTTTGCTTCTGCAAGACGTGCTGTTTCTGCCGGATCACTGGAATTTCCCTGCGCCATTTGCCATGTATAATCCAACGATGAACTAAGGATACCAACTCTCCGCTGTGTGAGTGAAATTGTAAAACCGGTAACATTGCCAAAGTCAACATTTGTCATCCGCGTGTATTGTGCATCGTTGTAGGTAGAGATGAACTCAACACCGAGCAGATCCCGGATATCTTTGTAGAAAAGATTGATGGAAACTCCCAACACATCGGAGATTGCATTCTTGTATCCAAATTCATATTGCACAGTTCGTTCCGGCTTCACGTCTGGGTTTCCCAACACGCCGTAATTAGAGGTGCCGGATTGAATGTTTTCCAGTTTAGCATAATTTGAATTGTTGAAGATATCGCGCAACGGCGGCAGTTGATAGAAATGTCCGTAGGAGAAAAATATCCCCGATGTGGTAGTAATCGGATACGAAACACCCAAGC
>JBFMDF010000113.1:0-6442 GCA_040753935.1 Bacteroidota bacterium
AGTTTTCAAATGATAATGCAGACGAAAAAAGACTTAATTTTTTCCTTGACTTGAGTTGTATAACCCTCTATATTCGCTTGCAGTTACACCCGATGTAATTCTTCCCCTGCTTTTGGTTCTTTAGTAAAACTCGAAATCCGACAGAATCTCTAAGAACTGTTAGAGAGGTTGAGCATCATTTTTCATTTTTCTGTGAAAACATCTGGGCAATCTGAAATTTTAATATCATAACTAATTCTACAACACTTGATTTAACAGGAGGGTATACTCGATGAGCGATACCAATATTGGCACCGTTGTTTCCCCATCCCGTTCCCAAACAGCGGCACGTGGATTAACATTCCGACGATATTTCACACGAGAAGGTGTTCACCCTTTCGACGAAATTGAATGGGAATTGCGCACCGCAGTCATCAGCAATGAAAAAGGTGAGAAAATTTTCGAGCAGAAAGATGTCGAAATTCCGAAATCATGGTCAATGACTGCCACAAATGTTGTCGTGTCGAAGTATTTCCATGGTCACATCGGTACGCCGGAACGTGAAACCAGTGTGCGTCAACTTGTTGACCGCGTGGCGAAAACAACAGTGAATTGGGGACGAGCGATGAAGTACTTTGCGTCGGAAAACGATGCTGAGGTTTTCTATAACGAATTGTGTTTCTTGCTGGTCAACCAATACATGGCGTTCAACAGTCCGGTGTGGTTCAATGTCGGAATTGAAGAGAAACCACAATGCTCGGCATGTTTTATCAATTCGGTAGAAGATTCGATGGAATCCATTTTAACTCTTGCTCGAACCGAAGGGATGCTCTTTAAATGGGGATCGGGAACAGGATCGAATCTTTCTACACTCCGTTCGTCAAAAGAAGCGCTCGCCGGTGGCGGCACTGCTTCCGGTCCGGTTTCGTTCATGAAAGGATACGATGCGTTTGCCGGAGTGATTAAATCCGGCGGCAAAACTCGTCGCGCCGCAAAAATGGTGATTTTAAACGTCGATCATCCGGATATAGTTGAATTTATCAATTGCAAAGCGATAGAGGAGAAAAAAGCGTGGGCGTTGATTGAAGCAGGATATGATGGCGGATTCAATGTGCCGGGAGGTGCGTATGATTCCGTGTCGTACCAAAATGCCAATCACTCCGTACGTGTAACGGATGAATTTATGAAAGCCGTTCTTGAAGATAAGGAATGGACCACGAAAGCGGTTCGCAGTGGAAAACCAGTTGACACCTATCGTGCCCGCGATTTGATGAGGCAGATTGCGGAAGCGGCATGGATTTGCGGTGATCCGGGAATGCAATTCGATACTACTATTAACGCATGGCACACATCATCGAATACAGCGCGCATTAACGCATCGAATCCTTGCAGTGAATACATGTACCTTGATGATTCTGCCTGCAATCTTGCGTCGCTCAATTTAATGAAGTTCCGAAAAGAGAGTGGCGAGTTTGATGTTGAGTCGTTCAAGTACGCTGTTGATATTACCATTACTGCGCAGGAAATTTTTGTTGATAACGCAAGTTATCCCACACCGGCAATTGCTAAAAACAGCCACGCATTTCGGCCTCTCGGACTTGGTTATGCCAATCTTGGTGCGTTGTTAATGGCGCGCGGACTTGCCTACGACAGTGATGCCGGACGTGATTATGCAGCTGCTATTACATCATTGATGAGTGGGGAAGCGTATGCACAATCCGCTCGCATTGCAAAAGAGATGGGACCGTTTGAAGGATTTGCCGTTAACCGTGAGCCGATGTTGAATGTCATGAACAAGCATAGCATTCATGCCGACAAAATCAGCAGAGAATATGTTCCTGCGGAACTGTGGGAAGCATCAAGTCAGGTTTGGAAAGAAGCCATCGAACTTGGCAAAGCGTATGGCTACCGCAATGGTCAGGCAACGGTGTTGGCGCCGACCGGCACAATAGGATTTATGATGGATTGCGACACTACCGGTATTGAACCAGATATTGCGCTGGTGAAATACAAAAAACTTGTCGGCGGCGGATTGATGAAAATTGTCAATAACACTGTACCGGAAGCGCTAAAGAAACTCGGTTACGACAGTGAACAGATTGAACACATCACTTCCTACATCGACAAGAATGATACCATTGAAGGTGCGCCATTTCTGAAAGAAGAGCATCTGCCGGTGTTTGACTGCGCTTTCAAACCGGCAAAAGGAAAGCGTTCGATCCATTACATGGGACATATTAAAATGATGGGGGCGACGCAACCGTTCCTTTCCGGCGCAATTTCCAAAACGGTGAATATGCCGAACGAAGTAACACCAGATGACATTATGCAGGCATACATCGAATCATGGAAACTCGGATTGAAGGCTGTTGCTGTTTATCGCGATGGGTGCAAACGGACACAGCCTCTTTCCACATCGCTTGATAGCGGAAAAAGAGAAGACCTGTCCGACAAAGCAGGTCTGGCGGGGAAAAAAGTAGAAGCACGCCCTGCACGGCGCAGACTTCCTGCCGAGCGAGCGGCATACACACATAAATTCAGTATCGCCGGTCATGAAGGGTACATTACCGTTGGCATGTATGAAGACAATACACCGGGTGAAGTATTCATTACGATGTCGAAAGAGGGTTCAACCCTTTCCGGAATGATGGATGCGTTTGCGACCTCAATTTCTATTGCACTACAGTATGGCGTTCCGCTGAAAGTGCTGGTAGATAAATTCAGCCACATGCGCTTCGAGCCCTCCGGCTTCACACAGAATCCGGATATCCCAATTGCAAAATCCATTTGCGATTACATCTTTCGCTGGCTCGGTATGAAGTTTTTACCGAAAGATGAACAACCCGTAACCGTTATTACCGATACGCCTGTTATAGAAACGGTGAAGAAAGAAACAAAAGTTGTGGAATCTGCTGCAGTAACGGCTGGGGAACGAAATGAGAAGTATGTTTTTCAGACCCAGGCAGATGCGCCGCCGTGCCACGAATGCGGAAGTTTGATGATCCGGTCTGGTTCGTGCTACAAATGCACTCAGTGCGGAAGTACGTCTGGATGTTCTTGAAATAGCATTGAAGACCTTGTGAAGGTTTCTGTCCGAGCGAGATAGGTAACTGTAGAATCTTCGCATGGGTCAAGTCAGGTATGCTGTTATTGAGTGGGATGCGAAGGGTGTAACCCACTTTACTGCCGCTGAGCATTCAGCGGCAGTTTTATTTTTGCAGAATCCCATTATTGTTCTGAGGTGAACTCCTATGCAGAATCCTGTTCTGTTGGTTCTTAAAAACCTTTTGCATCTTGCCTCCCCTTTATCTACTTTTCTTCAATGAAAATTCTCTCTCCATACGTTTGCTGTCTCTTTTTTCAGATTCTTTCTGCCCAACACGCTGTAGTTAATCATCTCACCATCAATGATGGTCTTTCTCAAAATTATATCTACACCATGTGTCAGGATGCAAAGGGATTTTTATGGTTTGGCACGAAGGATGGATTGAATCGGTATGATGGTTATTCCTTCAAGATTTACAGAAAAGATAATGCAGACTCCTTGTCGCTTTCGGATAACAATGTGTATTCAATTCTTGACGACGGAGAGCATGCGCTTTGGATTGGGACTGCCAACGGTGGTTTGTTGAAATATGATCGATTGAAACAACAATTTCATCGTATTCCCCATGATCCGACAAATGATAACTCTATTAGCAGCAACCATATTAGAGTTATTAAACGTTCATCACGGGGAAATTTTCTTATTGGAACTTCCGACAAAGGATTAAATATTTACAATGAAAAGACAGGGAAATGGAAACGCTACTTGGCTGATTCTACTACGGCCACAAGTATTCCGAATAATCACATTGTTGATGTTGTTGAAGATCATCAGGGAAATTTGTGGGTATCCGGAGGAGGAATTTCAAGGATAGATTCGCTTGGGGTTGTGCACCGAGTATCATATAAAGACCAGCCGGATTTTTTCAAAAAGTCAGGTCCCTTATTTTGCGATACACGTGGACGAGTGTGGATAGCTGACCGATACGGTTTGGTACTGTTTGATACCTCATTTCGTACCATCTATAGAGCAACAGACCAGAACCAGTTCTTTTGGACAAGTGCCATGCGTGAAGATGCAGAGGGAAATATGTGGGTTACCACCGCCCATCATCTCATTTTTATTCACGGGCAATCGTTGCAAATGGAAGTTAAAGCCCATTTTCCCGAGGAGCGTTTGTCGAGTAGTTTACTGATCGATCGATCAAAAAATGTGTGGATTGGTACCGCTGGGTGGGGACTCATCATCTATAATCCACGAACAGACAAGTTCGGACGTCGGGGCGGTAATTTCCTCGAAGAATTATTCATTGATGAATTTAAGATCGATACGAAGTTGATCAACAAGAATGTCGTTGATTTTTCTCTTCGCGGGAATGAATTTCGGATGCCATTGAAAGACAGCAGAGGGAATGTATTTATTCCTGCCTCTACAGGATACGTGTATACAATCAATCCGCAAGGGAAAATATCGAAACACGATCTTGTTGTAAGCGATACACTTCCTCGAACTTTCTACAGTGCGTTTAGTGTGTTTGAGGATCGTACCGGCACTGTGTGGATCAATAGAAATGATATGCTTGTCCGTTTCACCGGAAAAAACATTTTGGATAAAACCATCAAACTTTACCCCGGTTCTTCAGATTTTAGTGTTCGAACTGATTATTCAGACATTACCGCTCATTATATTGATAGGAAAGGCACTGCTTGGTTTGGAACACCGCTGTATGGATTGCTGGAGTTTAATTTTACAACCGGCACATCAACCTGGTATCAGTATAATGAAAACGATCTGACTTCGCTCAGCCATAATCATGTGTTGTGCATTACAGAAGATCCGAATGAGCCGGAAAAATATCTCTGGATTGGAACGGATGGAGGCGGATTGAATAAATTCAATAAAATGACAAAAAAGTTTTCTGCATTCACCGAACAGCAGGGATTTCCCAACAATACTGTCTATGGGATTTTGACCGATGAAAGAAAAATATTTTGGATTAGCACAAATAAAGGTTTGGTACAATTCAATCCTGCCGATGGCGCCATGCGTCTGTACGATGTACATGACGGTTTGCAAAGCAATGAATTCAATCGTAAGGAATACTATAAAGCATCCGATGGAAAACTGTATTTTGGAGGTGTGAACGGATACAACGCATTTTATCCGAAAGACATTATTTTGAATTCAACAACGCCCGATGTTGTTATCACCGATTTTCGGCTATTCAATACATCTGTTACCTCTAAAACAAATCCATCTATTTTGAAAGTACCTATAGAATTTACCGAAGAAATAGTATTGGATTACACAGACAATGTTATCACTTTTGAATTTGCCGGACTTGAATATACGGCTATCGCAAAAAATCAATATCAGTATAAACTCGATGGTTTCGATAAGGATTGGATCAAGAATGGGACCTCGCGTACAGCAACCTATACCAATATTGATCCCGGCGACTATGTATTCCGTGTTATTGCATCGAACGGTGACGATGTGTGGAGTGAGAAGGAAGCGGTACTTCGACTTATTATTCTTCCTCCGTTTTATATGACATGGTGGTTTCGCGGCATTCTTGTTTTTATTTTTCTGTTAATCGGACCATCGATCTATTATATTCGTGTAACGCAGTTGAAACGCGAGCAGAAACGCCAGTACGAAATTTCACAGATGCTTATTGAAAGTCAGGAATTCGAACGGAAACGCATTGCGCAAGAGATGCATGACTCGTTAGGACAGGAGTTGCTGGTGATCAAGAATAGAGCGGTGATGGGATTGAAAACCGCTGTTGACGATTCGAAAGAAAAACGACAATTGGAACAAATTTCGGATGGTGCGACGAATATACTGAAACTGGTCCGGTCGATGTCTCACAATCTTCGTCCACCGGAATTGGACCGGTTAGGATTAACGGAAACGATTCGATCTATTCTTGCCAATATGCGCGATGTATCTGTTATAACAGTACAGGCGGAACTGGACAATATTGATGGAATGATTAACAAAAATGAGGAAATCAATGTCATTAGGATCCTCCAGGAAACGTTGAGCAATATTGATAAGCACGCCGGCGCTACCGAAATCTTTGTTGCCGTCAAAGTTGAACAGCAACATATTTCCCTCATCATCAAAGACAATGGGAAAGGATTTGTTGTTGATGAGGTAAAACGGGGAATGGGATTAGCAGGAATTTCGGAACGAGTTCGTTTATTACAGGGGTCGTTTTCCATCGCCACGGCACTGGGCCAGGGAACAACGCTCTCCATTACCATTCCAATGTATCAAACAAATGCCTGAACAGTTACAAAAAATTACTGTGTTGCTTGCCGATGATCATCCGTTGATGAGAAAAGGATTGAAAGAGATGATCGAAGAGGAGACGGTTTTTCAAATTATTGCCGAAGCAAGCAATGGCGG
>JBFMDF010000114.1:0-6305 GCA_040753935.1 Bacteroidota bacterium
TTCAATAGCAATTTTTAACGCCTGCACTTTTGCGTCTTTATCGTCAGCCATAATGCTCCTTACGTCAGTGGAATGGTAGAAAGGGTAGTATATGTTGAACCACTGCTGGCGAGAATGCTTTTCATAATTCGAATCTCGCGGCAGTGGAACATAATCGGATGAAAAGTAATGGTTTCAAGGTTCTGAAGCAAGTCTGGATTTATTTTCCCTTTTCCGCGACCGATGGTAATGTGGGGATGAAAAGGTTTTTGTTCGGGAGGTACTCCGTGTTGTCGTGTTGTCTGTTGAATTATTTCCGCCACTTGAACCAGTTCCGGATTTTCAAGCGGTTCTGATCCCGCCCAAAAAATTTTCGGTGAATACTTGTTTGGAAAACAGCCGACTTTTGTGATGGCAATGGTGAATTGTGTTGTGTGAGAAAGACGGAGTGTTAATTCAGCATATATCTTGGTAAGCCATTCTTCTGTTTGATCACCCCAGAATTGAAGGGTAAAGTGGAATTTTTCTTCTTTCTCCCAACGAACATGTCCATCCGCTTTTTTCAGTTTAGATTGAATGAGAAGAAGTTTGTCAATGGCTTCTGGTGGGGGAAAGATAGCAATGAAGGAACGATGGCGTTGTGGTTTCATGCACTATTCAATTTTGAGTAATTTTCTTCTCAACAAATCCAATGCCGCTTGCGAAGCACGTTCCTTAAATCGAAGGCGATTGTCGCCGAAATTAAACTTTAATGCAAAGGTAGTGGATGCGTCTGAGTATCCAATAAAACATAGACCCACAGGTTTTTCCGGAGTGCCGCCGGTTGGTCCGGCAATGCCGGTACACGATATGGCAATATTGGTTTTAGAAATTTTTCGCGCTCCTTCTGCCATTGCTTCCGCTACTTCTCTGCTGACTGCACCGTGCAGGTCAAGAAGGTGAGCGGGTACACCGAGTTCTTCAATTTTAGACTCATTACTGTAGGTGACAAAGCCTCTCATAAAATATTCCGATGCGCCGGGGACATTGGTGATTCTGTGCGCAATCATTCCGCCGGTACACGATTCTGCAGTTGAAAGCGTCAGATGTTTTTCTCGCAGAAGTATTCCGACCACATCTTCTAATTCTTTTTCGTCAGAAGAATAGATGTACTTCTCTACTTTTGACCGAAGTGCGCGTTCGATGTCATTGAGCCGTCGGTCAACAGCATTCACATCATCATCCTTGACTGTAATTCTCAGTTTTGTTCCTATAGGGTTGGGAAGAAATGCGAGCGTTGCTTTTCCATCGGTGCCGAGAATCTTTTCTACATCGCCGATTTCGTGTGCCAGCATTGATTCGCCAATGCCTGTTGTTTTAAGTGTTCGGTGTTGGATAATGAGACCGGTTGACCGTTGTTGAAAAAAGGGAACAATCCACTCTTCGACCATTGCTTTCATTTCAAACGGGACGCCGGGCATCACGAAAAAGAATTTGCCTTCCTTTTCAAACATCATCCCGGGAGCAGTGCCATGTTTATTCGGAATGACAGTGCACGTACGTGGGACAAGTGCTTGATCAATGTTCGATTGAATCAGCGTGATGTTTCTCCGCTGTGCAAGTGTCTTGATATCCTGAAGCACTTGCTCATTCATTACTACATCGGTATTGAAAAATTCGCATACAACTTTTTTAGTGATGTCGTCGTGGGTGGGACCCAAACCGCCGGTAACGCAAACAACATCATATCGAGAAAAGGCGTTGGTAAATGCTTCGAGAATCTGCGCGGCGTTGTCACCAACGGTGGTCATTTTTTCAGTAAAGATACCGACACTGTTTAGTTGCTCGGCAATGAATGCCTGATTGGTGTTAATTACCTGTCCGATAAGCAATTCATCCCCAATGGTAATGATTTCGCACGTCATACGTTACAACCAATAGAGAGAAATTTGCACGATGAGATTGGTGTATATTCCGGCTATGATGTCGTCAAGCATGATATTCCAACCGCCGGTTTTTCTATCGAAAAGTTGTGCCGGGTACGGTTTTAACACATCGAGCACACGGAAAATTACGAAGGCAATACCGATGTTAAGATAGGTGAAAGGAACAAACCACAAACTGAGCCACATGCCGACAATTTCATCGACCGTAACAATGCTCGGATCTTGTCCAAAAATTTTTTCCATCTTTTCGGCAGCGTTCACGCCAAGCGCCAGAAGTACTAATGTTGATGGAATGATTACATATGGTTGATGAAAATCGGGAATAAGAAAAAATAGAAGTCCGACTGTCGAGCCGACGGTGCCGGTAGCATACTTCGTGTAGCCACTGAAAAATCCGGAGCCGATGAATTTTGTGAAGAAAGAGACTGTTGGTTGTTCAGTCTGTACTTCGTTCGGTGTTTGTTCCATGGGATTCAATCGTAAAAAGTTCTTTCAAAATATTCCAGTTCGTAAAAAAATAGAAAACGCCGGTTGCCGTCGTCATTAATGTTACCACAAGCATAAGAGCAAACATAATAGTTGGTGTTGCAACTACGTCAAACAGCCAACCAACCGATGCGGTAAGATGAGCATCAGCAAAGACAATATACCGAAGAAGAAACAGGTAAATTACAATTAATTGTGCGAATGTTTTTGTTTTGGCAAAGTAGCTGGTGTCAATTGGTTTATTTTTATATTCTGCATATGAGCGCAAGCCGGTAATGAGAAAATCTCTTACGACGATGGTCCACACCATCCATGCTTCAGCGTAGCCAATAACAACAAAGGAGATAAACGCGGCTGACGTGAGTACTTTATCTGCCAACGGATCAAGAAATTTTCCCCAACGGGTTACATATCCCCAGCGACGTGCCACATAGCCATCGTACCAATCGGTAACTGCGGCAATAATGAAAATACCGAGTGCGATTTTTTTGTCAAGCGGATCGGAGGAAAAAAGATAATAGATAAAGAACGGCGTCAACAGAATTCTGAGTAATGTAAGTTGATTTGGCGGGGAAATCGGCAGTTGAATCATAGTGAAAGGAAGATAGTTTTTTTTCGTGCGGCAATCAATAACTTTACACTGCAGTAATTATTTCTTTATTTCAGTCTGCTAAATTGTTACATTGAAAAAGAATAAACAGAAAAGTTTTTATACTCACAAATTTTCACCATTTACTCAAAGGGTTCTTCGAGATGAAGAAAGTGTATATTATCCCTATTCTGCTTTCACTCCTTGCAGCACAGTTAACCTCCCAAAGTTTGGACATTAGCGGGTATAAAATAGTTCAGGCTAATTCTTCGATTACGCTGACAATACCGCCAGGTACCAAAATTCAACCCGGCGGATACCTAGTGATAGGCCGGAACAATGAAAAAGCGGCGTTTGAAACAGCGTGGGGAGTAACGCTTGGTGCCAATGTTGTCTATATCAATGGTTTTTCTGTCGTCGGCGGTAATGGCTTTCCTGTTATTAATGGAGCAGAAAATTACACACTGCAAAACGCATCGGGAACAATTCTTGACGGTCCTACAATTTCGATGACTGTTGGCAAATCGTACCAAAGAAAATCTATCACAGGCTCTGCAAGTTCTGCCTCAAGTTGGGATTCTGTTGCTCAAGCATCAGCAACGCCGGGAAGTGGTATCATCAATACAAATTCCGGGAAATTGATTATTAGTGAATTTTCTGATGCTCCGGCATTTGCGAATGAATTTGTTGAGTTGTATTACGATGTTACACCGCCACCAACAGGGCAGGGAAAGGCTACTGTATCCCCTTCTCGGTGGAAATATAATGTGCCGACAACTCTTCAGTTTGCCATAACATCACAATCGGATACAATTCGTGCAATTCGTTTTATCATGCCGAGTGTAGTGCTGTGGAATAAGGATAATATTTTTTTCCCAAATTATAATGCGTTTCGAAGCGTCAACGGCGATACTGTAACAATCACCAATATTGGTATTACGCCATCAGATACGCTGCCCATTACTATAACACATGTTACCGCAATTGATTCAACCGACGAATTTGAATTTAAGTTCAGTACAGGCAAAGACAGCGTAACGCTTCTTCCAATTCAACTTCAACCGAAGACACTCGTGTACGGCACTCCACGTCCGATGGCGCAGATCAAACGGAAGGAGCCGAACGGTGTACATTCGCTGTTGGGTAAATGGGCAGTGGCAAAAGGAATCGTAACGGTTGCCAATGAATTTGGCGGTCCGAGTTACGTGCAAGATAAAACGGCGGCAATTGCGTTGTTTGATTCTTCGGTGAGCAACCATATTGAACGCGGTGATGAAGTTCTTTTACTCGGTTTCGTTGCACCGTTCAACGACCTGTTTGAATTTGCACCGTGTGTGTTGTTGGAAAAAGTTTCTGAAGGTAATTCTGTCGATACGCTGGTTCTTACTGCGGCACAAATTTTGGCGCAAGGTACTGCCGAACCAGATGAAGGAAAATTGATTCGGATTAACGGCATCGCTTCTGTAACCACAACGGCCGGTTTGCCGGCAACGTCGTGGGCAACGACCGGTAGTGGAACGAATTATAAAATTTCTGATGCTACCGGAACAACAGAAATCAGAATCAGTTCACGTACGAATATTGCCAACACGCCCACACCAACGGGAGCCTTTGATGTTGTTGGTGTACTCGGACAATTTCTAACCAACTATCAAATTCTTCCTCGCTCGATCGATGATATTATTCCCGAAGGCAATGGTCCGCGCTTTACTTCAATTGCGCCGTATGAGAAACATATTACACCTACCAGCATTACGTTGGAATGGAAAACTGATGTTCCCGGCTCATCAAAAGTACGGTATGGAAAGACTACTGCCTATGGTTTTGAAGTTTCTGATACAATGCTGGTAACAAATCATGCTGTTACGTTGACGGGATTGGAACCTGCAACGATCTATAACATTCAACTTGAATCGGCAAACAATGCAGGTAGAACACTATCTGCCAATTACATTGTCTCCACTGCATCGCTGACTTCAACCGGTACAATCAATGTCTATTTTAACAAGAGTGTTAAATCATCGCTTGCTCGCGGGGAGAATGCAACCATTGCTAAATTTGACACAATTCTGATTAGGCGAATAAATTCTGCTACCTACTCGATAGATGCGGCATTGTATAGTTTCAGCGGAACTGTTGGAGCCAATGTTGCCAGCGCGTTGGTGGCCGCAAAAAACAGAGGTGTTAAAGTCCGCGTCATCGGTGAGAAGGATAATCAATCTACCGCACCGTGGACGACATTGAAGAACAACGGCATTACGGTTATTGACGACGGCTTTGATGCTGTGAATGCCGGCGCCGGGTTGATGCATAATAAATTCGTCATCATTGATAATCGTGATACGACGTCCGACACGGACGATTGGGTGTGGACCGGCTCGTGGAATGTAACAGATCCGGGTACAACAGCAGATGCCCAGAACGTGATCGAAATTCAAGATAAAGCATTGGCAAACGCATATACGCGCGAATTTGAAGAAATGTGGGGAAGTTCAACCGACGCACCGAATGCAACAACTTCTCGTTTCGGGGCACGAAAGTTTGATAACACGCCACACCTGTTTAACATTAAAGGAACGCCCGTTGAATTGTACTTCAGTCCGTCGGATAGAACGAACGGGCAAATCATCAATGCGCTAAACCGGGCAAGATCGTCGGTCAGTTTTGCGCTGCTTACCTTTACGCGCAGCGATATTGCCAATGCACTAACAAGCAAAAAACAAGCCGGGATAAAAGTTCGCGGCGTCATGGATAATAAAACTGATCAAGGTTCGCAATTTGACACACTCAAAGCGCGCGGAATCGATCTGTTCTTGAAAGCAAATCTCATCGGTTTGTTGCATCATAAATACGCGGTGATTGATCCGGAGTCGAACGACTCGCTGCAGTACGTCATCACCGGCTCGCATAACTGGAGCAGTTCGGCAGAGAATTCAAACAACGAAAATACGCTCATTATTCGTAGCCGAAGAATTGCAAATCTCTATATTCAAGAATTCGGACAGCGGTACACCGATGCCGGCGGAAGTGATCCGATACTATTTGTTGCACAGAGCGAGCATGCAGCTCCACAGTCTTTTTCGCTGCGGCAGAATTATCCGAATCCATTCAATCCAACCACGACCATTGAGTTTTCACTGTCGGAGCAATCGCATACTCGGTTGACAATTTATGATGTGCTGGGCAGAGAGATTGTGACATTGATAAATGACCGATTACCGTCGGGAAATTATTCTGTGCTATGGAATGCCGCAACCGTTGCCAGCGGTGTGTATTTCTATCGTTTGGAAGCGGGGAAATTTATTCAAACAAAAAAACTTCTGTTG
>JBFMDF010000115.1:0-6274 GCA_040753935.1 Bacteroidota bacterium
TACGAACTACCGTCGAAATCCAGCGTCACGAAATGCATCATCACTAAAGAAACAGTCGACAAGCTGAAAGAACCAATTTACGTGCTGGAGGAGCGAAAGTCAGCGTAACATAACCCGTAGGTCGGATCTCCAGATCCGACCATCTACTATTCGTTCCCAATCACCCACCCTGCCGCCATAATTGCGGCAGTTTCTGTTCGCAGTCTTCTTCTTCCCAATGACACCTGCATGAACCCTTTTTCTTCCGCCTGTTTCACTTCTTCATCTGTGAATCCTCCTTCGGGACCAATGACAATTAACACATTACGCGGCGGCTTGCGATGCTTGAGTGCTTCTGCAATAAATAGAACATGATCGGTGCGTTCATAGGGGATCAATTTCAAATCATATCCTGAAGAATTGTTCATCAATTCTTCGTATGTCATCGGTGGAAAAATTTTCGGCAGGATGCAACGGCCTGATTGTTTCATTGCCGCAATGGCAATGTTGTTCCACCGCTCTTCTTTCAACGACCGCGTAATTGTGCGCGAGGTCTGCATCGGAATAAATGTCCGCACACCGAGCTCTGTCCCTTTTTCAATCATCCAGTCCATGCGTGATGGGTTCTTTAGTTGTGCAACAGCAAGCGTTACATCAATATCCGGTTCGTGTAAGTGGTGATGTTCAAACTGCACTTCGCACTCTACCAATTCGGGCGTAATCAGCGTGATGACAGTTTCATACGCTTTGCCGGCGCCGTCAACAATCCAAATGGCATCGCCTATTTGTTTGCGAAGAACGCGGCTGATATGACGCGCCTCTTCGCCCGTAATGGC
Source organism: Bacteroidota bacterium (assembly GCA_040753935.1). Taxonomy (GTDB): domain Bacteria; phylum Bacteroidota; class Ignavibacteria; order UBA10030; family UBA8401; genus SpSt-333. Next base: position 816 of record JBFMDF010000115.1, read on the forward strand.
GATGTGTTGATCGATGATGTGTTCGGCAGGAACGTAAAAGTATTCGTTCATTTTTTTGAAGTCGTTGGGTAGATGAGTAGTTGAGTATATGAGATTACTATGTGAAAGAGGCGAATCATCTCTATTCTCAACGACTCACCGACTTAAATACTCAACTACTTTTTACAATGCCGCTCCCAAATCTAAAATAATTTGTCCTTTAGAAAAAGGTGCGCCATAGGGAACACCAAATTCCACACGCGCAACAGCGCTGTAGGCAAGATGAAAATGAATACCGGCGCCGTAGCCGGAATACAATGAGTTCAGCGTTAACGGTTGCGTCCGATACCACGTCGTACCGGCATCCGCAAATCCGGCAATGTAGACAGCATAGCGCAGATCACGAAACTGTTCAAAAGGAAGAAAATCAAGCCGTAGGTACCGGGGAGAAATGAGCGGATAATGGGTTTCTATTGTTGTTCCAATTATCTGTTCACCCTCCACTATTGTCTTGAAGTGTCCACGAATTCTTTCTACATAGCCGAAGAACGTATGTCCGTAATTCGGCACCGCACCACCACTGGAAAGGCTGGTGAATGCTCTACCAGCGAGCACAAGTTCTCCAACCAGGGGTTCATACGTTCGTATGTCAAGATTGTATCGCTGGTAATCGACATCTTTTTCCAACAATCCGTACTTCGAAACACCGAGTGAAAGATACCAACCGTCAGAGGGATACTCACGTAAATCACGTGAATCATACACATAGGCAGCGTGAAGCGAATAGAACTCATCTCTGCCTGAACTGGAAAGCGTACGACCAGCGCGATTATCCGATACTTTCAAATTCAGATATTCCAACGACAGTGATATGCTCGTAAACAATGAATATCTCTTCCCCACACCAATCATGCCGCCGGAACGGATTTCATCGAAATTCGGCGCACCGGCAAGTGACACAAGACTGCGATTCCGTTGCTCCGTATAGTATGCTTTGAATGAAAAGAAAATTCTGTTCTGAATATCTACCAGCGGATTGTAGTATGCAATTGCAACGTACGGGTCATATCCTACGGCAAACGAACCAAACAATTGTGTGTTTCGTCCGGCTACGTTGTTGTGAGCAACACCGGCTCCATAATAAATTTTATTGAAATCTCTATCTTTAATGCCAAGAATCGGAAATGGATAAAAATACCACCGCTCACGAACTGTGACAACCAGTGTAGCATATTCATCGGTCTCCGGTATAACATCGATCATGACTTTGGTAAAAAGACGAAGCCCGTAAATTCTGTTGATATTGTATTGTACGGCTTGATGAGTGATGAGCGAATCACGCTTGAGTGTCATTTCATGCTCGATAATGTAATACTTCGTTAACTCATTGCCGATGTAAATAACCTGCCCGACGCGGAAGGTAGAATCAGGAAAATTCAATTCCGGAATGGTCACTTCTTGCGCAACACACCAGGTGATGACTGTCAGTGATATGGTAATAAGTTTCTTCACAAAAAAATATACTGAAATAAAATGAGAGGGGGCACGATCTGCACCGTGCCCCAAACCATTGTTACGATGTTAGTAGGAGCAACATCCCTTATCGCATCAATGCTCTATATTCCACCGCTATACATCGGTTCATCACCACCTCAAGACCTGCTTTTTCCGCCTTCTGCGCGGCGGCTTCGTTGATAACCCCGAATTGCATCCATACAGATTTTGCACCCACGTCAATAGCCTCATCAATAATTGGCTCTACTTCGTCCGGATTCCTGAAAATATCTACCATATCAATCTTTCCCGGAATACTTTTCAGATTGGGATAACATTTCAATCCATGTACTTCGTCGTACTTCGGGTTGACAGGGTACACCGTGTACCCATTGCAAGCCAGAAACAACATAATCTCACCACTGTCACGCCATGGTTTCGGTGAAGCGCCGACGACAGCGATGGTTTGAGTTTTTGTAAGAAGATTTTTTAACTCTTCGTCTTCGGTTAACATACATATTCACCACAGAGACACAGAGGCACGGAAATTATTATAAAGAGACTTCTCAGAAATTCAACAAGATGTCTCACCTACCCGCCGCTGCGCATTGACAGGCGGGCATCTTCTTCATAATTAATTTTTCAGATGCTTTTATAAAATAACTCTTTTAATCCCTTTTTTGATTACTGGAACATTGAAATTGATCAGCAATCCAATTCTTTTATGTGCAAGTTTCATATATGTGAGCAATTGTGCTTCAAAGACAGGCAGCACTTGTTCGACCGATTTTAATTCTACGACCAACTTCATTTTCAACTAACAAATCAATTCTGTAGTTTGCTTCAACATCATGTCCCTTGTATCGAATGGGAACAATTAATTCACGTTGCACTTGTAATTTTCTTTCCGCAAGTTCTATAAGCATACATTTTTGATATACAGATTCCAACAAACCGGCGCCCAGTGTGGAATGTACATTGTACGCAGCATCGATTATCTTGCCAGTCACTTCATTCAACGCAGGATCTATCGGTTTATAGTCCATATAAATTCTCTGTGTCTCAGTGCCTCAGTGGTTTTAAATGTACTCTTCCATCGGCGGGCAGGTACAGACCAACTGTCTATCGCCGAACGTATCATTCACTCTGCCGACTGCTGGCCAGAACTTACGCGCTCGAACCCATGCAACGGGATATGCGGCTTTTTCCCGCGAATATGGATGGTTCCAATTGCTACTCATCACCGCGTATGCAGTGTGCGGAGCATTTTTAAGAACATTGTCATCTTTCGGTTGCGTTCCGTTCTCAATCTCTTCAATTTCTTTTTTGATGTGTAACAGCGCGTCGCAGAAACGGTCAAGTTCCGCCTTCGATTCGCTCTCTGTCGGTTCAATCATCAATGTGCCGGCAACGGGAAACGACACCGTCGGGGCGTGAAATCCGTAGTCCATCAGTCGTTTTGCAATATCAATCACTTCAACGCCGGCAGATGATTTGAATTTGCGCATATCAACAATCATCTCGTGAGCGCATCTGCCATTGGTACCTACGTAGAGAATGTCGTACGCTTTTTCGAGACGTGCTTTGATGTAATTCGCATTCAAAATGGCGTACTTTGTTGCGTTCGTCAATCCTTCCGCTCCCATCATTTTAATGTAGATGTACGAAATCACGAGAATGCTTGCACTTCCCCACGGCGCCGCGGAGACTGCCGTCATCGCTTGATCGCCGCCGATATTCACAACAGGATGCCCCGGTAAGAATGGCACAAGATGCTCAGCAACGCAAATCGGTCCCATTCCCGGACCACCGCCGCCGTGTGGTATGGCGAATGTCTTATGCAAATTCAAATGACACACATCAGCACCGATGCGCGCCGGCGAAGTTAAACCGACCTGTGCATTCATATTGGCGCCGTCCATATACACCTGCCCGCCGTTACGGTGAATAATCGAACAAATCTCCTGGATGCTCTCTTCAAACACACCGTGCGTTGAGGGATATGTTACCATGAGACACGCAAGATGTGCGCGATGCTCTTCTGCTTTTGCTTTCAAATCGGCAACGTCAATGTTTCCTTTCTCATCGCACTTCACCACAACAACGTTCATACCTGCCATCACGGCACTGGCAGGATTTGTGCCATGTGCTGACGAAGGAATGAGTGCAATGGTGCGATGCGCCTCTCCTCTGTGTTTGAAATACTCCCGTATGACCATCAATCCGGTAAATTCTCCTTGCGCTCCGGCATTCGGCTGAAGCGAAACACCGGCAAAACCCGTAATCTCTTTCAAAGCATGAGAAAGTTCGTCAAATACTTGTTTGTATCCGAGGGCTTGGTCTTGCGGTGCAAACGGATGAAGCGCGCTAAATTCCTGCCATGTCAGCGGAATCATTTCTGTTGTTGCGTTCAGTTTCATGGTGCAAGAACCGAGCGGAATCATCGAGAAGTTGAGAGAAATGTCCTTCATCTCCAGCGAATGCATATACCGAAGCATCTCATGTTCGGTATGATACGAATTGAACACCGGATGAAGCATAAACGTGCTTTTGCGAATGAAATGTTCCTCCCATTCGAGGTTCAGGTTTTTTGTATAGTCGGCAATCGACGTGACTCTGTTTTTTGCAGATGCAAAGATGGATACGATGGTTTCCACATCTTTCAGCGTTGTTGTTTCATCAACTGAGATGCCGAATGTCTCGTGATCAATCAGCCGGAAATTCATCTGTGCGGAAAGCGCCTTTTGACGAATGCTCTCAAACAGATTTCCTACTTTCACCTTCACGGTGTCAAAATACACATCATTCTCCTGCTGATACTCCAATTTCCGCAATCCTTTGTCCAATACTTTTGCCAGACCGTGAACGCGCAGAGCAATTTTTTTCAATCCCTCCGGACCGTGATAAACGCCGTACATTCCCGCCATAATTGCCAGCAGTACTTGCGCCGTGCAGATGTTGCTTGTCGCTTTTTCCCGACGAATGTGTTGTTCGCGCGTTTGCAGTGCCATGCGGTAAGCAGTGTTTCCGTGTGCATCGATAGAAACGCCTATGATGCGTCCCGGCATATTTCGTTTGTATTCATCCTTCGTTGCCATAAATGCCGCATGCGGTCCGCCGTACCCCATCGGCACGCCGAAACGTTGCGCACTTCCCACAACAATATCAGCGCCAAATTCTCCCGGCGGTGTCAACAGCGTTAATGCCAGCAAGTCGCTGGCAACGGTAACAAGCGTTCCATTTGCTTTTGCATTCGCACAAAAGCTGGAATAATCATACACTGCACCATCACCGGCAGGATATTGGATGATGGCACCAAAAATTTTTTCATCGAATTTCACCGTACGATGGTCGCCAATCAGCAGTTCGATGCCGTGTGGTTGCGCACGTGTTTTCAGTACATCAATTGTCTGTGGAAAGCAATCTTCGGATACGAACAACACATTGCCGTGTCTGCCGTTATCAATTGAGTGCATCATCCACATTGCTTCGGCGGCGGCGGTTGCTTCATCCAGCAGAGAGGCGTTTGCAATTTGCATTCCTGTTAAATCAATCACCATCGTTTGAAAATTTAACAGCGCTTCCAAACGACCTTGCGCAATTTCCGCCTGGTAGGGTGTGTACGCGGTGTACCACCCGGGATTTTCCAAAATGTTTCGCAAAATGACCGGCGGGGTCAAGGTGCCATAGTAGCCCATGCCAATAAATGATTTGAACACTTTATTGTTAGCCGCAATCGCGCGCATGTGAGCGAGCACTTCCGATTCCGTCATCGGTTTGCCGAGTTTTAGCGGCGATTGAAGACGAATGTTGTCGGGTATTGTTTGTTCAATTAATTGATCGAGAGACTCAACGTTAATTGTCTTTAACATTGCGTTGAGGTCTTCTTTGCCTGAACCGTTATGACGCGGCTCAAAAATGTCCGAAGGATGTAGATTGATGGTCATAGTGATTTGTTTAATGTTAAGATTTTATGATTTTCAGAT
>JBFMDF010000116.1:0-6268 GCA_040753935.1 Bacteroidota bacterium
AGTTAGAGAAGTGGCAGGCGCTGCAAACGTTGAAGCGGGAGAAAGAGTTGGCGAGAAAAGCGCGTCGCAAAGCGGCAAAGAAGAAGACAGCATCGTCGGCGCCGGCAGAAACAGCCGCTCAGGCATAAGACAACGAAATTCTTCAATTATAATTTTGTTACGGTAAGATAACTCATTAGTCTTCTCACCCGCCAGACCGTTAATGGGCTGGCACTAGTCACAGGAGGCAGAAATGCGAGAATTCCTGGAGTACATAGCGAAGCAACTTGTTGACAATCCTGATTCTGTCCAAATCACGGAAGAGGAGAAGGACAACAAGGTTATCTTTAAATTGAAAGTTGCCCAACCGGATGTCGGCAAGATCATCGGCAAGCAGGGGCGTACGGCGCAATCCGTGCGCGTGTTGCTCAGCGCCGTTGCCGCCAAACAAGGGAAACGAGCAATTTTAGAAGTTGAAGACTAAATATAGACAACCGCTTCGCGCTATTGCACAGATCATCGGTCTGTTCGGTGTGCGAGGGGAAATGAAAATTCGTTCTTTTGCGCGAACAGCAGAAGAGTTCGAAGGAATTCACGGCACGTTCGTCGGTAAGGATGATACATCGGTCGAACAATGTGTCATCGAATCTGTTCGCAAACGGGGGAATGCAATTTTTGTAAAGTTGAAGGGTGTTAACGACAGCAATGCGGCAGCAGCGTACCGTTCATCGTACATTTTCGTCGAAGAACAGTACAGGATTCAATTGCCGAAAGAAAAGTTTTTTATCGATGATCTTATCGGCTGTGCGGTGGTTAGCGAAGATGGGAAAAAATTCGGAACGATAATTTCTGTCGATGCACTTCCCGTTCAGATGGTCTATACGGTGAAAACATTAAATGGCGAAGTTCTGTTGCCGGCGGTACCGGAATTTATTCTTTCGGTGAATGTCGAGAAAAAAGAAATTATCGTTCGTCCGCCGGAAGGGTTATTTGAAGGGGATATGCTGTGAATATGCGCATAGATATTATTTCGGCGGTGCCGCAGTTGCTGAAAAGCCCTCTGACGGAAAGTATTCTAAAACGGGCACAGGAAAAAAAACTTGTAACGATCGTTGTGCACGATCTCCGTTCTTTTACACATGACAAACACCGCATCGTCGATTTGCCGCCATACGGTGGCGGTGCGGGAATGATTCTAAAACCTGAACCGATTTTTGAGTGCATTGAATGGTTGAAAAGTCAGCGGGAGTATGATGAAATTATTTACGTAACAGCAGACGGCGAAAAATTCAATCAGAAGATGGCGAACAGACTGTCGCTAAAAAAAAATCTCATTATTCTGTGCGGTCACTATAAAGGAATTGACGAAAGAGTTCGGCAAGCGCTTATTACGAGAGAGATTTCCATTGGCGATTATGTGCTCACCGGCGGTGAACTTGCCGCGGCGGTTATTACCGACGCCATTGTACGATTGATTCCCGGCGCCATCAGCGATGCGGAATCGGCGCTGTCGGATTCATTTCAGGACGGATTGCTTGACGCCCCAAGTTACACGCGTCCGCCGGAATTCCGTGGAATGAAAGTACCGGAGGTTCTTCTTTCCGGCGATCATAAAAAAATTGCGCAGTGGAGAGAGGAACAACGAAAAAAGAAAACAACGAAACGAAGAAAAGATCTACTGAAATAAGGTAATCACGAAAATTCAATTACATCAATCACTATCAGTCACAACAGACTGGCAACTAAACGAGGGTCATCATGGATAAAATTAAGTTAGTGGAAGCGGCGTTCCTCAAGTCCGATATACCGGAATTTAAAGTAGGCGACACGGTCAACGTTCACGTTCGTGTTGTTGAAGGAGATAAAGAACGCATTCAGCAGTACCAAGGGGTTGTCATCGCGCGACGCGGTGAAGGAATGGGAGCAACTTTTACTGTGCGGAAAGTTTCCGACGGCGTAGGCGTGGAAAGAATTTTTCCGCTTCATTCGCCCCGCATCGCAAAAATTGAGAAGGTGAAAGAAGGAAGCGTCCGTCGTGCGAAACTGTACTACCTGCGCGGGCTTGCGTCAAAACAAATTCGGCAAAAGACCGGCTCAAATCAGTGAGTACACCGTTCAAGATCGGCGCCTTGCGCGATTTATATACACAGCCATTGTACCGTACACTCATCAGTTCCTCCGATACCTCGGAGGAACTGTTGTTTGATACGCCCGCCGCACATATTGACAAGTTGATGAGCAATGAGTTGAATGCGGCATTTATCCATCCGATGGATTATGCACTCAACAGTTCTGATTTGATTATTTTTCCGGGAGTTGGCGTTTCGGCAAGCGGATTCGCATCAACAGTGCGACTGTATTTGCGTAGCGATGTACGCAACATTACAACGATGGCAGTGGGGGCGGTAACAACAACCGATGTTCTTCTCGCGCGCATTGTCCTTACCGAAAAGTATGATTCCGCTCCTTCCATTCTTCCCGTTGCCGGAACAATTGATGAGATGCTGACAAAAGCAGACTGCGCACTGGTGGCCGGCGATGCGGTGCTTGATGTTCACTCCAATCGTCCGTACATCGATATGATAGATGAATGGTCCGATATCAGCGAACTTCCGTTTGTGCATGCGTTGTGTGTAACCCGAGGTGAATCGTTCAATAAAGAATTGAGCGAACGACTTCTTGCATCGCAGGAGACGGGAAAACACCACCTGCGTGCTGTTGCCGATGATCTCTCTCGCGACCAGCGCCACTCGCCGGATACCATATACAATTTCCTTTCTCACTTTTCCTACGGGTTTGATGAGCAATCACGAGAGTCGCTAGAAACTTTTTTTCAGATGGCATTCTACCATAGCATGATGGGAGATGTCCCGGAGATACACATAGGAAAGTAACACTTCTCAATTGAAACTATCTGTTTTTCCACGTAACTTCACTCAATGTTACGTTCGCTCCTGATCAAAAATTACGCTCTCATTGAAGAAATCTCCGTCGAATTTTCGCCGGGCCTTACCGTGATCACCGGTGAAACAGGTGCCGGTAAATCCATTTTGGTTGATGCGCTCAGCCTTCTACTCGGTGAACGAGCGAGCACCGAAATGATTCGTACCGGTGCCGACAAAGCAATTGTTGAAGGGGCGTTTGTGGTGCGACATACCAAAGGCGTTGCAGAAATTCTTCGCTCCAATGAAAACGATGGCGTAGACGAAATTATTGTGCGGCGTGAAATCACCGCTAAAGGCCAAAGCCGGTGTTTCATCAACGATTCGCCGGTGAATGTTTCACTGCTCAAAGAAATCGGTGATGCACTGGTAGATTTGCACGGACAGCACGAACATCAATCGCTCTTGCACCAGGAAACGCATATTCAATTTCTCGATGACTACGGAGATTATGAGAAAGAATTGGAAAGTTACCGAGCATCATTCAACGCGCTGGCCGAAGTGATTTCGAAGAAAAATGAATTGCAGGAACAGGAAGAGCAGTTGAAAGCGAAGAAATCGCTCTATGAATTTCAGATGAAAGAAATCGACGCGATCAATCCGCAAGCGGGTGAAGAAGAACAGCTGGAAGCGGAGTTGAAAATTCTTGAGAATACAGAAACGTTGAATCAATTGACGAGCGGAATTCATCAATTGCTGTACGAATCTGAACACTCCACACGCGACAGTTTAGTGCAGGCGCGAAAAATGCTTGAACAACTGGCGGAGATTGATGCGACGTTCAGCGATTCGGTGAATGAACTTCGCTCTGCTGAAGTTGTTGTTGATGAGATTTCCAAATTGGTTCAACACTATGCGTCGCGTATTGAATTCAATCCGGCGCGATTAGAAGAAATTCGCGATCGCCTCGGAGCGCTTGCCTTGTTGAAGAAAAAGTATGGCGGCACAGTGGAAACACTGATTGCCTACCGACAAAAAATCGGTGACGAATACAAGGTCGCGGAAAACTTTGAAGAAGAGATTGCAACATTACAAGAGGAAATCGAATCACTGAGAAATGAATGCGGCAAGAAAGCCAACCTTCTGACGCAACGCCGCAAAGAAATTTCGAAAACATTGGAGAAAGAAATTATTGCCTCGCTTGCCGAACTAGGTATTCAAAAAGCCAAATTCGACATACGAATACAACAGACTGTCGTCGGGAACGCGTCTACTGCGTTTGCAGTGAAGATTGGTTCATCACTTGTTGAAGCAACATCTACCGGCGTCGATCGGGTTGAATTTTTTATTTCAACCAATGCCGGTGAAGAGGTAAAACCGCTGGCAAAAGTCGCATCCGGAGGGGAAGTGTCGAGGATAATGTTGGCATTAAAAACAGCGTTAGCGCAGTCTGATAGAACGCCAGTGCTTATTTTCGATGAAATTGATACCGGTGTGAGCGGAAGAATTGGTCAAGCGGTCGGAGTGAGTTTGAAAAAATTGTCGAAGCATCATCAAGTCATTGCCATTACACACCTGCCTCAAATTGCCGGATTGGCAGATACACACTTTGCAGTAGAAAAGATTGAAACAAATAAAAGGACATCAACGAGATTGCGGTTGCTTAATGACGATGAACGAGTTACAGAAGTTGCAAAATTGTTGAGCGGAGAGAAGATCACAGAAGCGGGGTTGAAATCGGCGAGGGAATTGATGGGGATAAAATAAACCGTTAAGTCGTTCAGCGAATAAGGAATAGAAAACTCTTCGCTCAACAACTTAAACACACAACGACACTATTGCAAAAGAAAACAGATAAGAACAATGTCATTACACATTTACAACTCCCTTACCCGTCAAAAAGAAAAATTCGAACCGATTCATGAAGGCATCGTGAATATGTATGTCTGCGGACCGACAGTGTACGGCTTACCGCACTTGGGACACGCAAAAAGTTATGTCTCATTCGATGTTGTTGTCAGGTATCTGCGATATCTTGGGTACAAGGTAACATACATCCAAAACATCACCGACGTCGGTCATTTGACGGATGATGCCGATGAAGGGGAAGACAAAATTACAAAACAGGCAAGGAAAGAACGACTCCATCCGATGCAGGTGGTAGAACTCTACACGCGCGAATATTTTGCCGACATGGATGCGCTGAACATTCTCCGACCGGATATCTCTCCGCGCGCTACGGGTCATATTCCCGAACAAATTGAAATGATACAGCGTTTGATTGAAAAAGGAGTTGCGTACGTTGTCAACGGCTCTGTGTATTTTGATGTCACAAAAGATAAAGAGTATGGAAAACTTTCGGGACGAACATTGGAAGAAGCCGAAAGCGGCACGCGCGTTGAGGTGAAATCAGAAAAGAAAAGTCCTGCCGATTTTGCTTTGTGGAAGAAAGCCGAACCGAATCACATCATGCAGTGGAATTCTCCATGGGGAAAAGGGTACCCCGGCTGGCACATCGAATGCTCTGCCATGTCCATGAAATATCTTGGCGAAACTTTCGACATTCACGGCGGAGGAATGGACAACCAGTTTCCGCACCATGAATGCGAAATTGCTCAAAGCGAATGCGCCACCGGAAAACCGTTTGTGAAGTACTGGATGCACAACAATCTGGTAACGGTGAACGGACAGAAGATGGGGAAATCACTCGGCAACTTTGTAACATTAAAAGATGCGTTCAAGAAGTTTGATCCGATGGTGATTCGTTTCTTTATTCTGCAAAGTCATTATCGAAGCACACTTGATTTTAGCGAACAGGCAATTGAAGGCGCTGCACGCGGGCTTGACAAACTGCGCAACACGCTGTCGCGACTTCGTGCCGAACTTGCCAAACAACGGACAGGTACAAAAGAATTTATCACTTCCTTTGAGGAATACAAAAAGCGCTTCTTTGATGCAATGAATGACGACTTCAATGCACCACAGGCAATCGGCGTAGTGTTCGAACTGACTCGAGAGACAAATGAGTTGTTGAATGATGCCGCCAATGCTTCGCATCAATTTCTAGTATCAGTTTATGAATTTTTAACTACTGCAATCGAAAAGATTCTTGGTTTATCAGTAGAGGAAACAACGTCAACAGGTTCTCCCGTTGAACCTCAATTGATGGAACTACTTATCGCTATTCGTAACGAAGCACGCAGGAATAAAAATTTTGCTTTGTCGGATAAAATTCGGGATGACTTAAAAGCAATCGGCATCGTTCTGGAAGATGGTAAAGAAGGAACAACGTGGAAAAGAGTATAAAATTTCGTACACTACGGTAATTCAATTCTATAGAGAGATGTCCAATGAACAAGTTTGTGCTGTTAATCCTTTTCGCGAGCGTCCTCCCGGTGTTCGCTCAA
>JBFMDF010000117.1:0-6264 GCA_040753935.1 Bacteroidota bacterium
TTGCGGAAATGGTTGTCTCCCCCCTCGGCTTGAATTGGTTCAATGATAAGCGCGGCAATATCATCGGGGTTGTTGATAATGGCTTCTTTAATTTGTTTTACTGCCAGTTGTTCTTCTGCAATCACCAGTTGTAAATGTTCTTCGTTGAGAGGAAATTTGATTGCCGGATTGTGGATACGGGGCCACTTGAACTTTGGGAAATAATTCGTTTTTGTCGGATCGGTGTTCGTGAGCGACATTGTGTAGCCGCTCCGTCCGTGAAATGAGTGGCGAAAATGAATTACCTGATGCCCACGTTCAGTTGTGTATCCTTTGGCAAAATTTTTCCGAACTTTCCAATCAAAGGCAGTCTTCATCGCATTTTCATTTGCCAACGCCCCGCCATCGATGAAAAATACATACGGCAGATAGTCCGGTTGTGCAAGGCGACTGAAAGTTTCAACAAACTCTGCCATTTCCACAGAATAGACATCGGAGTTTGATGGCTTGTTGACGGCAACGTACGCTAATTTTTCCATAAACTCCGGCGTCGTCAATTTCGGATGATTCATTCCGAGTGCCGATGACGCAAAGAATGAGAAGAAGTCGAGATAGCGCTTGCCGTATCGCGAATCATAGATGCGGCAGCCCTGACTTTTCTTTAAATCAATCACCATGTCAAAGCCATCGGCAAGCATGTGGCGTGATAAAACCTTGTGAACGTCTGTCGGTGTAATAACTACCGGCGCGTACGGTGTTTTATTCCCGTTGGAAGAAATGATTGGTTCTTTATTTGTTGTAACTGTGGCGGACATCGCCTCCTCCTTTCATACTTTTTGGTTCAGAAAATACAGTGAAAAAAAAGTATGCTGAGTATCAGAAGAATTCCTGATGCTCATAGAGTGAGGTAATATAAGGTCGTCCGTTCATTGTGAAGTGTTGATGAGTTGACGCCTCTGCAGAGAGGCGCCAACTGATATGGTTCAATAATTATCAATTTGTGCGCGTTGTAAACTGCCGCTGTAATCTACATAAACAGCCTTCCATTCGGTATAAAAATCATAGACTGTCCATCCGCCTTCACGGTGGCCGTTGCCGGTTTGCTTCACGCCGCCGAATGGTAAATGCGCTTCTGCCCCAATGGTGGGTGCATTAATATACGTAATTCCTGATTGAATGTCACGTATTGCCTGAAATGCTTTGTTGACATCCCGAGTATAGACTGATGATGACAACCCATAAATGGTATTATTGAGAATACGAATGCTTTCAGTAATATCCTTCGCACGAATAACCGAGAGCACCGGACCAAAAATTTCTTCCTTTGCAATACGCATCTCGGGTGTTACGTTGGTAAAAATTGTCGGTTGATGAAACCATCCTTTTGCAAGATTTCCTTCCGTAGCAATCTTTCCTCCGGTAACCAGCGTTGCTCCTTCTTCCAGTCCGATGTTCACGTATTCTTGCACTGTGTTGCGCTGGCTTTCGTTCACACAAGGGCCAACTTGGGTTTCAGGAAGCAAGCCATCACCAAGTTTTAATTTACTGGCGCGATCGACAAGCATCGACATAAACTTGTCATAAACTTTTTCGTGCAGAATGAGTCTGCTGGTTGCCGTACAACGTTGTCCTGTAGTTCCAAAAGCACCCCACAGTACACCGTCGAGCGCAAGATCGAGATCCGCATCATCCATCACAATCTGTGCGTTTTTTCCTCCTAATTCGAGTGAAACACGTTTCAACGTATCAGCCGCCATTTTGGAAATATTTTTCCCGATAACCGTCGAACCGGTAAAGGAAATAAGATCAACATCCGGATGAGTTACTATTGCATTCCCAACTTCACTGCCGCCGCCATGAACTAAATTTACAACACCATCAGGTACGCCGGCTTCTGCCAAAATCTCCACCAGCAGTGTTGCCGTTCGTGGAGTGTCCGACGCCGGTTTGAATACCACGGTATTGCCTGAAAGAATAGCGGGAAAAATTTTCCATGTTGGAATTGCCATTGGGAAATTCCACGGCGTGATAATTCCTGCTACGCCGATAGGAACGCGAATTGCCATCGCAAATTTATTTGGCAATTCCGATGGAACGGTGTGACCAAACAATCGTCGTCCTTCTGTTGCCGCATAGTACGCGGTGTCGATTCCTTCCTGCACATCGCCGCGAGTTTCGGCAAGAACTTTCCCCATTTCGCGTGTCATCTCACGGGCAATCTCTTCTTTGCGGGCAACAAGCATATCCCCCACTTTGCGCATAATGTCGCCCCGTTTCGGAGCGGGAACCAGCCGCCACTTTTCAAAGGCAGCGCGAGCTGCTTTCACCGCTTGGTCAACATCTTCTTTCCCGGATTTGGGGAATGTTCCAATGACTTCATCCCAATTGGCGGGATTTCTGTTTTCAAATGTTTTACCGGATTGGGCATCGACCCATTTTCCGTTAATGAAGTTCTGAAATTTGCGAGACATAGTTCCTTCCTTTCGTACGTCTAAAGATTACTTTATTCTAATCCAACTCTTTTGAAGATATAATCCACATTTGTCAAACTTTTTTTGGGATCAAACGCCTCCTCCAATTCAGCATCGGTGAGCAACGCCATCACTTGTGAATCGGACTTCAACACCTCTTTGAAATTTTTTTTCGATCGCCACACATCCATTGCGTGTCGTTGAACAATGGTGTACGCCTCTTCTCGTTTCATCCCTTTTCTTGTCAAGGCAAGCATCACGGGCTGGGAATACAACAAGCCATGCGTCATCTCCATATTCCGTTTCATGTTGTCCGGATAGACGATCAGTGTGTCGATAATGTACGTCATCTTCGTAAGCATGTGATCGAGCAGAATACAGCTGTCAGGAACGATGATTCGTTCAACAGATGAGTGAGAGATATCCCGTTCATGCCACAACGCAACGTTTTCCATTGCCGCTTGGGCATTACCGCGCAACACTCTGGCAAGACCTGAAATTTGTTCGCACGTTACGGGATTTCGTTTGTGCGGCATTGCGGATGAACCTTTTTGCCCTTGAGCAAAATACTCTTCTGCTTCCAATACTTCCGTTCGCTGTAAATGACGAATTTCGGTTGCGAATTTATCGAGCGAACTTCCGATGACGGCAAGGGTTGTTAAAAATTCTGCATGACGATCTCGTTGAATAATTTGTGTCGAAACCGGCGCCGGGGTTAATCCAAGTTTTTCACATACATATTCTTCCACCTTCGGACTGAGATGTGCAAACGTGCCGACAGCGCCGGAAATTTGTCCAACAGAGATTGTTTCAATGGCGCGTTTCAACCGAACAATGTTTCTTCTGATCTCATCGAACCACAATGCCAGTTTCAAACCGAAGGTGGTCGGTTCGGCGTGAATGCCGTGCGAACGCCCTATCATGACCGTCATTTTAAATTCCTTCGCACGGCGAGCAAGAACGTCGCGCAACAATTCTAAGTCATGCAACAACAATTCACCCGCCTGTTTCAGTTGAACCGACAACGCCGTATCAATCACATCAGACGATGTCATCCCCAAGTGAATGAAGCGCGATTCAGGACCGACAAACTCGCCGACACTGGTGAGGAATGCAATGACATCATGCTTCACGTCAGCTTCAATTTCGTTGATGCGGCCGATATCAAATTTTGCTTTCTGACGAATTGAGTGCACTGCTTCTTTGGGAATAGCGCCGAGCATTGCCTGCGCTTCGCAGGCGAGCACTTCAATCTCCAGCCAGATGGAGAATCTGTTTTCGTCAGAAAAAATGTTGCCCATTTGCGGGCGAGTGTATCGAGGAATCATTTAACGTTGCTTTTCCAATTTCATTTCCAGAGTGATAATTTTTTTGTCGCGGAAAATTTTCATTCTCCACACATCACCGGCACGGCTGTCTTGCATAATACTGATGAGACTGTTTTCATCCGTGATGCGCTCACCGTTGATTTCAACAATAATGTCGGCAATTTGCACGCCGGCTCTATCTGCCGGGCTGTTCTTTTTAATATCAGACACGATAACCCCTTGTGCCTGCTTCAAACTGAAGTAACGGGCAATCTGCGCATCAACAGGACGAATTTCCATTCCTGTCCAGAAATTTCGTTCTACTTTTCCTTTCCGCTTCAACTCGTCAACAATTGTTTTCACCCGGTTGATGGGAATAGCAAAACCGTAACCAATGTATGCCTGACTAACTCCACCTGTGTAAATGAGCGTATTGATTCCAATAACTTCACCGTCTGCATTAACCAGAGGACCGCCGCTGTTGCCTGAGTTAATGACCGCATCAGTTTGAATCAGTCCTCTGTAGGAGCGGTTTCCTTCAGCGCTCAAATTCATTCCTTTGGCGCTTACCACACCCACAGTTACAATTGGTTTATCAATGTTATCGAAAAATCCGAATGGGTTTCCAAACGCAATCGTCCATTCACCTATCATCACCTCATCGGAATTTCCTAGTTTCACGTACGGAAACGTTTCCCCTTTCTCCGGCGTAATTTTCAACACACAGACATCTGACACGTTGTCTGTTCCAATAATTTCTGCTTGATATTTTTTCCCATTCGTGAGCGTAACGGTAATTTCCTTAGCGTTGCCTGCAACATGATCATTCGTCAACACGTATCCGTCCGGAGAAATAATGAAGCCCGAGCCTAATCCTTTCACTTCCTGCCGGTAATTTCTGTTCCCAAAAAATTGTCTGAAGAACGGATCGTTGCCGAAAAAACTTGCGAACGGATCGCGGTATTCGCGCACTTCAATAACGTTAATTCCTACCACCGCCGGACTGACGAGTTCAACGGTTTTGGTAATTGCATTCTGACGCGACTGAGTGATGGCATCATTCTGCGCAAACACAACGCCGATGCACAGAACCATGGCAACCTTATACATGAGGTATCGCTTCATACAATTCTCTCCTACAAGTTAGCTTTGTCAATCAGCGGTTGAATGTGTCTTGTTAAACAAATCAGCATCAACAGCGAACCGGAAATCAAAAATTCTTCATACGTAAAAAAATGTGGTGCATCGTTCATCACCATTTCCTTCGGTAGCAGCGCAACAAAAATCGGTGCACCCAACAGCGCAATCACACTCGCACGATGCACATTCTTAATGATTTTCACTACAGCAAAATATATCGCCAACCACACAACAATCCACAGCCAGTAGATAATGAGAAAAACACCGGCAGTGGTTGCCAATCCCCGTCCCCCTTTGAAGCGTAACCAAACAGGATAGCAATGCCCGATCACGACTCCACTCATTGCCGTCGAAACAGCAAGTACGTTATTTGGGAAACAAAGATACGAGAAAAGTACAGCGAGCGCCCCCTTGAGAACATCGATGGCAACAACGAAAATTCCTACGCTTTTTTTGCCGGTCACTTCCAACGCATTTCTCCCCCCAACATTTCCACTTCCAACACTACGTATATCTACGCTGGCTGTTTTTTTAACAACAAGGTACGCCGTAGGAATCGAACCGATAAGATAACTGAAACAAAAAGAGACGAGAATATCGAACAACGTGTTCCCAAAGTTTTCTGTGATGAAGGTACGAAAAACTGTCAGGAGAGTCAACGAACTGAAAAAGTCAAACGTTCTGTAAAAATTGGAGAACCTGTTGCAACAGTAGCATCTACTCTCACTCTCTTTTTGCAAATCACGAGTGAAAAAAGTATATTCGTAGTACAGACAAGTCAGTCCGGAAGAAAGAACGCACTGTTATGCTTAATGATATCTCCAAAATAACATTCTATAACAACATTCTCGAAACAATTGGGAACACACCGCTGATTAAGTTGAATAAAATCAACAAAGGATTGAAACCCCTGATTTTGGTTAAAGCAGAATTTTTCAATCCCGGCGGCTCGGTTAAAGACCGCATCGGAGTGGAAATTATTGAAGATGCAGAACGAAGCGGACGTCTGAAACCGGGAGGCACAGTGGTGGAATCGACATCGGGAAATACCGGAATGGGACTGGCGCTTGTTTCTGCCGTGAAAGGATACAAAACTGTCTTCACAATGCCCGATAAGATGAGTCAGGAAAAAGTGATGAACTTGCGTGCCTTTGGAGCAGAAGTAATTGTTACGCCAACTGCGGTGCCGCACGAATCGCCTGAAAGTTACACATCGGTTGCCAAAAAACGAGTAGAAGAAACTCCCAACGCAATTCTTGCAGATCAATACGACAACCCAAAAAATCCTGAAGCACACTACAAAACAACCGGACCGGAAATTTGGGAACAAACCGGAGGACAGATTGATTATTTCATCTGCGGCATCG
>JBFMDF010000118.1:0-6175 GCA_040753935.1 Bacteroidota bacterium
TGAATGTTACAATTTATGTGTTCGTTGTTTACACTGTCTTAACAACATCTTAACTTAAACGGTAAAAAATAATTTCTCCCTATCACTTCTGATGGAATCCAAACAATGAAACGGTATCTTTTCTTCTGGTTTGTTCTTCTTGTTCTTGCATTCGCCAATGGCACACTGCGTGAAGTGGGGTACAAAAGCATTCTCGGCGAACCGTGGGCACATTATGTTTCGGTAGTAACAGGTGTGGTGTTATTAGGAATAGCCATTTGGTTTGCAGTAAAGAAATGGGGATTTCAATCTCAACAACAAGCAGCGACGGTAGGAATTATGTGGCTGGCGCTGACCGAAGTGTTTGAACTTGTTTTGATTCTTTCAAACCCGAAGAACACGATCAATGATTTTTTCCACGCACACAATGTTGCCGCGGGCGAGTTGTGGCTGGTATTGCCTCTATGGATTGGATTTGCGCCGGTGTTGTTTTACAGGAGGATAATGAAAAAAACGCCTTCCCAAAATCTTCCCGATTTTCGGGAAGGGAGAAAGTTGTAGTTTACTTCCCCATAAAAACCAACGTTACTCCCGCCTGTTGTGCGTACCGGGTAATTCGTTCGTCACGGTAAAATTCTTTGAAGTACACTGCAGTAATACCTGCGTTCGCCAGCAGTTTGAAACAAGTTAAACAGGGTGATGCGGTTACATAAATTTCCGATTGATCGATTCGGACGCCATGTTTCGCCGCTTGGGCTACAGCATTGGCTTCTGCGTGTACGGTGCGCACGCAGTGGTCGTTCTCGATATCATGTCCAACTTCATCGCAGTGCGGTGCGCCGCGCAAACTGCCGTTGTAGCCGGTGGAAAGAATCGTCTTGTCGCGCACGATGACTGCGCCGACGTGCTTTCGCGCGCAGGTACTTCGGGTAGCGACCTGTTCGGCAATGTTCATAAAATAATCGTGCCAATCTATTCGTTGTGTTGCCATTGTTGTACCGTTATTGTGATAAAATCTGGTTCCTGATAGAAACCGATGGTTATTTCGCCAATACCATTTTGTTAGTGATAGTCGCCGACGCCGTTCGCAGTTGGTAGAAATACACTCCGCCCGCCAATGTTTCTGCGTTGAACCTTACTTCATGTCGTCCTCTATCTTTCCATTCATTCACTAACGAAACGACTTTCCTGCCTACGATATCAAACACGTTAAGTGAAACAAAACCCGATGTGTGTAGGGTGAAACTGATTGTCGTGTTTGGATTGAATGGATTTGGATAATTTTGTTCGAGGTTGGTTTCGCGGGGAACGAAAGTGAATGCTCCCTGTACGTTTACCACCGTCGGTTCCTGTAGGAAGTCATCCATACCTTTCAACAGTGCGTACGCCGTACTGTCGAATGCTCCTGCTGCAGTGCAATTCATATCTTCATAGGTTATTGCAAGAATTTTTTCTTTGTAATTAAACCAGCACCAACTTTCGGGATATTGTGTTGCTGGAGCGTTCGTCCAACTAACAAAATAGGTGTACGGTTCTATGCCTCCGGGAAAATACTTCCGCACATGGTTGATGAATTGTTGCTCCAACTGAGCGTACACCTCCGATGTTCCGCCTGCTGCATGATAGACAAAATACCGCTTGCACGAAGTTGACGAATGCATGTTGAGCATGATACGCATAGGATTTGGCAGTAACATCATTCGTTCAAATTGCGAGCGAAGTACAAGCACCTCTTGCTGCGGTGTTGTCGCATTCCAGTTGCTTTCAAGATCAATACCATTAGCATTTTGCCGGGGTTTTCCTAATTCTACGCCGTCAGGATTGTACATCGGCATGATGTTGAAGACATACCGTTGACGAAGAGATTGCGCGAGCGGCGTACTGGAAAGCAGTAATTTGATCATTTCATTCGTCACCCATGTTCCTTGCACTTCGGCAGGATGGGTGCGTGCGTGAATCCAAATTCGCTGACGGGTAGATGCAGAATCAACGGTTGTATCTTGTATTGTCACAACAAACAGCGTTCGATGTTGCACACTAGTGCCCACCGAATCAACGGTAACAAACGGACTTTTCTTCCATTCAGCAAGATCGTACAGTAAGGTGTCGTACCCATATCCCCAATTACCCGAGGCGGCTGAAAGATATCCCCATGTTGTTGTGTCGGGAAATCCGCAAGGATCAATAAAGAGGTGGTGTTGAGAAAATGTTATTTCGCAAAACGCAAAGAGTGCGGCGCCAAGAAGAGTTGATGATTTCATAGATCGGTATTCGATGTTGCAATGCAAGAATGGACAGTCTTTACTCAGGGTTATTTCAAAAAAAGTAATCAATTTTTTCTTCATTTGTACTTCCTGTAATGCACTTTTTTTCGCTTGCCCGCTCATCAAATCTTTTCTACTTTCTTGAAAACTACAGTCCACACAGCCGGAGACCACACCCATGATACTCGATCATTTTTCCCGCGCGGAAAAGTATTTCAACATTCATCCAAGTTTTAAGCAGGCATTCGATTTTGTGACGAAGACAAATCTTCACACTCTTCCGCTGGGAAAGACAACAATCGCCGGTGACGATATTTACATTATCATTGCAACCGATGAAGCAAGGAATGAACGGCGCAAGTTGGAAACACACCGTTCATACATCGATATCCAATTCCCCCTCGAGGGCGCGTTCCCACTGGAGTGGCACGATGTCGATTCGTGCAACAATATTTTTCGTGCATATGATGTGGAAGGTGATGTGCAGTACTACAACGATCCGCCGTTGTTCACCGTGCTTCTAATACCAGAAATGTTTGCGATTTTGTTTCCGGAAGATGCGCACGCATCTCAACCGCCGTTGACCCATACGAAGAAAGCGATTATCAAAGTAGCGGTGTAAGATGGAACTGCAATTGCAGAAAAGTGTTCTCCGCCCGTGGCGCATTGGCGATGAATCGTCGCTGGTAATTCACGCTAACAACAAAAAAATTTGGGAGAATGTGCGCGACCATTTTCCCTATCCATACACGATGTCCGACGCTGAACGCTGGGTACATCACGCATCAACAACGCTAAAAGATTCTGTCTTCGCTATTGTGGTAAATGGACGCGCCGTTGGAAGCATCGGTTTGGTGCGCAAAGACGATGTGTATCGCAAATCGATGGAACTCGGTTATTGGCTCGGTGAAGAATTTTGGGGGCGCGGTATCGTCACCGAAGCAATTGGCGCAATAGTTGAGTATGGTTTTTCGACATTCGATATCGTGCGTATCTATGCCGATGTGTTTGAGTGGAATGCCGCTTCTGCGCGCGTGTTGGAAAAAAACGGATTTGTATTTGAAGCGCGATTGAAGAAAGCAATTTTCAAAAACGGCAGAGTGGCAGACCTGTTGATGTACGCCAAAACATTATGAAGATACAGAGTGTACGTGTCCATTTGTCAACTATCGGTATGTATCTACATCTAAATACAAATCTGCGTATTCATCTGTGTATTCATCTGCGCAATCTGCGTAATCATCTGCGTAACGTGAGCAATCATTATGAAACCATGGACAACACTTTCTCGCACACCCATTCTCAACCACAGCAAATGGCTTTCGGTTGAAGACCATACAATTCAACTTCCCAACGGCACGATCATCGAACATTGGCCCTGGATTATTTCTCCCGATTACGTGAATGTTGTCGTGCAAAATGTTGACGGAGATTTTGTCTGCTTCCGTCAAACAAAGTACGCCGCTCACGGTATAACATTTGCCCCTGTTGGCGGATACCTTGATGAAGGAGAAGAGCCGCTTGCCTGCGCAAAGCGAGAATTGCGTGAAGAACTGGGATATGAAGCCGCTGAATGGATTCACCTCGGTTCGTTTCCGTGCGACGGCAATCACGGTAACGGTACGGCAAATTTATTCCTCGCGCGCGGCGCACATAAAGTAGGTGAAACTATTGCCGACGATCTTGAAGAACAAGAAATTGTAACACTAACGAGAAACGAAATGATGCAGGCGCTCTTGAACGGCGAATTCAAAGTCCTCTCGTGGTCAACCGCTGTTGCATTAGCGCTATTTCACGTATAGAGAACACTATGATAACTATTCGTTTTTTTCTTTTTGCCCTTGTTGCTTTCTCCTGCTCATCATCTCCCTATGTTGCAGACACGCATTCCGTTGATTTTACTGCTGAAAATCTATTCACCCGGAATATCGAAGGACCCGCATTTGACAAGCATGGCATTCTCTACGTTGTCAACTACCAAACAAACGGGACAATCGGCAAAGTACATGTTGATGGTTCGTGCGAACTGTTTGTTGTGCTGCCGGAAGGAAGCAACGCGAACGCCATTCAGTTCAATTCAATGAATGAAATGCTGCTCGCCGATTGGACAATGCACAACATTCTTCGTGTGAATATGGAAACGAAACAGATCGACACGCTCTGCCACAACGAGCAGTTCAATCAGCCGAACGATATTTGCATCAACAGCAACGACCAACTCTTCGCTTCCGACCCTCACTGGAAAACGGGCACCGGCCAATTGTGGCGCATTGATCCGAACGGCACAGCAATACTGCTAGAAGATTCCATGGGAACAACAAACGGCGTTTGTCTGAGTCCTGACGAAAGAACGCTGTACGTTAACGAAAGCATTCAACGCAAAGTTTGGAAATACGATGTTGATAACGACGGAAATATCTTCAACAAACACTTGCTGATTGAATTTTCTGATTTCGGGATGGATGGAATGAAATGCGATCGCGAAGGAAATCTCTACATTACTCGCTACGGTTTGGGCACGATTGCTGTGGTTTCTCCTCGTGGTGAACTTCTCCGCGAAGTGCAATTGCAAGGAAAAAACTGCAGCAATCTTGTCTTCGGCGGCAGTGACGGACGAACCGTCTTTGTTACCTTGCAGGATCGCAAAGGAATAGAGAAATTCCGGAATAATATCTGTAACGTGCCACCAATCTGAGACGCCTGTGCCACGTAAATGAGACAACTATGTCGGCGCTGTCATTCCGTTCACTTCAGCGCTGTATTCGCTCTCGCCGGCAATCGTTACAATCGTCACCTTGTAGTAGTACGTAGTTGACTGATTCAAACCGGTATCAATGTAAGTATTGCCGGTAGATTCGCCAATAAAAGTCAATGTTCCGCCGCTCGTAGCACTTCTGTATACTTTAAATTTTAGTTTAGTATTGTTACAAGTAATGGTCAGGCTTGAACTTGTAGGCGATCCGACCGATGCTGTTGGCGCAGACGGACGCGCGTAAGTTTCTTTGGTAATCAGCTTAATCCCGTTTTTCGCAATATTTGCCACATTCATTTGTTGTTCGCCGTCTTGAAATTCTACCGGTACAACTGTTGGAGAGGCAATCGTGCCCAAATTAAAATAATAACCGGCATCTGGTATCATCGCCCATCGGTACGGCGCAATGAAATATGACGTCAAAAAATCAATACTGTTCTTTATATCGCTCGTGCGTAAATATACCTGTAGTGTTCTCTGCAGTCCGATAATATCTTTGGCAATAGACCAATCCAACATATCATCATGGACAACAGACCGCTCCACAACCTCGCGATCATTTGCCAGGTCAACAGTAAAACTCTTCGAATGCAGCGGATCTGTTGATGCCGGAACAGTGTTTGTCGTATTAAATCGAAGATGTAATGTCGGCATTTATTCCTCAAGCCATTGTATTGTCAGTTCATTACGAACAACATTCTTTATCACTTCATTCGCATAAAACGTTCTATTCGCATCGCCGTCATGAATCTGCGTGCGTCGCAACGGATGCACATGCCTGTGGGATGTTGTTGAATCTTCAGCCTTCAGCGATTTATACACTCTGGTTCTACGCATATTCCCCGTAAAACGCTTCATATAGTAATGGTACAATTGATTTATCGATGGATACACATTGTATGGCGCAGTACCTTTGTTTCGATATTGATTTTCTGCATAATTGTAAAATCGTGAATTCGTCACCGGTAGGTATCCAGCACCATTGTTGTAATATATCTTTTCCCAATTCTCAGTCGTTGTAGTATCTAAGTAATGACAATCTAACTCTATCAATAATTCTGCGCTGGAACTTCCAACACCCTCATTGCCATTCGTCCGATATACTCCAATACTCTGAGAACCAGCTTTTAATGTTGTTGAAAACTCAACATCAGCCGGCCGCTTCTCGTTGCTATTAAAC
>JBFMDF010000119.1:0-6166 GCA_040753935.1 Bacteroidota bacterium
ATTGCGTTTGAGCGATTCTTACCGGAAGAATGGGCGGGCTCATCGTTTCCGTTTAGTTACTCGCACAGCGAAATGTTGCAAAAACCCCAGTACCTGCCAAGTTCAGATATTGTTGTGAGTGAAGCGGCAAACCGTCAGAAAGAGATTGTAACACAAAAAACCGGTTCGGAGCAATTGGGAGAGCAAGAACGGCAACGCCTTCTTACCGAAGTGCAAACGCTTACTGTTACCGAAACATACTCTTTACCCTCGTTTCGGTTGAACGTCCCGTCGAACTTCTGGCTGGTGAGAGATATCTTCAACAAAATTACGTATGGATTCAATTACACAACCTCAACACATCGTTCGCCGACTGTCTTTTTGCAAACATCGTGGCAGTGGAATGCGCGACTGGGGTATTCCTATACGTTCGATCCGAATAACTACATCCAACCATTCGGATTTTTTGACGGCGTTTTTTTATTTGATGAGTTGAAGAATCTTCAATTGTACTACATTCCTTTGACAAGTCTCTCCACCGATTTTTCAATGGTGCGCTCGCGAACAAATCAAACGCTTCGTCAGCAAACTGCGCCCATTAGTCCGGTGCGATCGTTGTCGGCGTCGCGTAACTTATCGTTCGGGTGGAAACTGACCGAAGGAGGAATGCTCAACCTTTCCGGCGATTATTCGCTCAATGTTACCAGTTCACTGGTGCATCTTGAGGTTGATCGCTTCGGCAAACAGCGAACGTTCCAGCAAATTCTCGAACAGATGATTCTGAGCGATCAACTCATCAACTTTGGCTACGACAACGGCTACAATCAGTCGTTCAATGTCAACACACGGCCGCGTGTTCCGTCGCTTTTTGACATCAACAAGTACCTGACGCTCTCTGCGCGGTACGGGGTAACGTATCGGTGGGCAAATAACTTGCAACAAGGCGAACTCGGCATTGGCACAGGATGGGGAAACAACATTTCGCTTTCTACAGATTTAAGTTTAAAGTCGTTTGTTGAAACATGGTTTCCGAAACAAACCGAATCACCAGATGAAGTTCAAGTTCCTTCTCCGCGAGGAAGACGAGGACGGGAAGAAGATGAAGAAGCCTCACCTCCGGAGAGTCCAACTCCCCAGACTCAGCCGCAGGAACAGACCAGCGACACTACACAAGCGCCACCGCGGAAAAAACCAGGGGGTGGGCTCATAGGAATTGCGCGCACCTTCATCAAAGCGCCGTTTTTGGATTATGAAAAAGTGAATATCAGTTTCACGCAAACCAATAGTTCAACAAACAACGGTGTTCCTGGCAGACCGGGGTTTGCCAATTTCTTTGGGCGCGTTCCGTTTATTCAAGAATCGGAACGGCGTTACGGTCCATCACGGGCATATCAATTGGGATTGGTAACAACGCCATCGGCAAACATTACCGATATTTTCCTTCAGTCAAAATTTCCGTTCATCGGCTTTAGCACTGATGCTGATAAACAAATACGGGCAAAAAACGCCAACCTTACTGATGCGTTTAATCAGAGTAACAAGATTTCGTTACGCACAAGCCGCGATTTGTGGAGCGGTGCACGCGTTGATTTGACATGGAATCTCGGTTGGGATTACAATCGTTCGCAAACACTTCGTACGGATGGCTTCGGCCGTCCGACTGTTGTTAGTGTCGCGACCGGCGGCTCGATTGAACGGTCATTTATGACATTCCCGCCGACATTTATCTTCTCAATCTTTAAAAGCGGTATCGAAGATGTTGGGAAAAAGTATTCACAATTAGTCGCTAATACAAGCGACACACGTACCAAAGATGCAAAACTTGCACAAGCATTTGAAGAAGGATATGAAACCTTTCCGGTATTCAAAAAAATCTTCGGACAATATTTTCCACGAGTGAATTATTCGTTTCGGTGGGATGGGTTGGAACAATTCGGCATGTTTAAAAATTTTGCTACGCGCGTTAGTTTCGACCATGCGTATCAATCAAACTTCCGCCGAACATTTGATGCCAGTGGCGGCACCGAAGTAACGCGCTCTCTTCGCATTTCGTACGGATTTTCTCCGCTCGCCGGAGTTAACATTACGTTCAAAGAAGTGTTGAAGGGAAATATGAGCGCCAATGTGCGCTATGGTTCATCAGTCAATCTCGATCTGACGCCGTCGGCAAAGAACATCATTGAGTCGGTGTCAAAAGAGATGTCGCTCACGGCAAGTTATGCACGCTCCGGTTTTGAAATTCCCTTGTTTGGACTTTCACTGCAAAATGATATTGATATCAGTTTCACCTATTCGTACTCGCATAGTTCACGAACGACGTACGAAGTGAGTACAGAAGGCGAAACGTTGAATACGAAAGGAACCCCCGGTGAAGGTTCTTCACGTACGCAAATGGAACCGCGTGTACGTTATGTGTTGAGTTCGCGTGTTACGGCATCTGTCTTCTATCGGTACACAAGCATCAAACCGGACGAAGGTGGTTCGCGCATTCCAGGTTCATCAATCAACGAAGGTGGTTTGGATGTGCATATAGCAATTCAGTAGGCACGGACGCCCGTCCGATTTAATTGTACCAAACGGTGAGATGCTGTTGATATGTAGGGACGGACACCCGTCCGTCCCCAATAGCCTAGATAGCGCCGGACACCCGTCCGTCCCCAATAGCTCAGATAGTGCCAAATAAATTATTTGTTAATGGAAAAAGAATTATGGAACAATCAAAAGGACATATTCTCTGGGTCGATGACGAGATTGAACTGCTTCGCGCACATGTGATGCTGTTGATGGAGAAAGGATATACAGTAGATACTGCCACCAATGGTGAAGATGCGATTGAGATGGTGAAACATTCTTTGTACGATCTTGTGCTTATTGATGAGATGATGCCCGGCAAAGGAGGACTGGAAACGCTCGCAGTGATTAAAGAAATTTCTCCCGGACTTCCCGTTGTGATGATTACAAAGAACGAGGCTGAATCGTTAATGGAAGATGCCATTGGTAGTAAAATTTCTGATTATCTGACCAAGCCGGTGAATCCAAGTCAAATTTTGTTGGTCTGCAAGAAATTTTTGGAAGGAAAGAAGATTCAACGCGAACAAATTTCGCGCGATTATACGCAGGAATTTTCTTCCATCTCACGAATGCTGCTTCATCCGCTGGATTATACGGAGTGGATAGAACTCTATCTTAAAATTGTGAACTGGGAATGGGAACTTGACCAGCATCCGCAACTGGGATTACAGAAAATGCTTGCCGAACAGCGGCGCGAGTGCAACGCAGAATTTTCGAAGTATGTAGAGAAAAATTATCAGACGTGGATCAACCAAAAAGAGAACAGACCACGGCTTTCGACGGATATCTTTGAAACGTACGTGGTGCCCAAACTCAACGATGCAACATCAGTTTTTTTGTTTGTCATCGATTGCATGCGGTTAGACCAGTGGCTGGTGATGGAACAGTATCTGCGTGAATTGTATGCTATTGAAAAAGAATACTACTTTTCGATTCTTCCTACGGCAACGCCCTATTCTCGCAACGCCATTTTTGGAGGTCTGTTTCCGCTTGAACTGGAACAGCGGTATCCCGATTTATGGCAGAATGAAGATGACGATGAATCGAGCCATAACAAGTACGAAAGGGAGTTGATGTTGAAATTGTTGGAAAGGAAACGGATTCAACTGAAACCTGAACCAAAGTATGTGAAGATTATCGATACCGAATTCGGCCGACAATTCCAGTCAAACATTCTTTCGTACACCCAAAACAAATTGACTGCTATTGTTGTTAACTTTGTCGATATGCTTGCGCATGGTCGTTCGGACGATCCGATCTTGAAAGAAATTGCTCCCGACGAATCGGCGTATCGCTCTCTCACCAATTCGTGGTTTAAGCACTCATCACTATACGGTATGTTGCAAACATTGGCGCAGAAGAAAGATGTCAGCATCATTATTACCACAGATCATGGTAGTGTGCGATGTCTTCGCGGTTCAAAAGTTATCGGCGATCGAGAAGCATCAACCAATCTTCGTTACAAGTTTGGCAGGAATTTGAAAGTAGATGAAAAACAGGCGCTCTTCCTGAAAAATCCGAAAGACTTCAAACTTCCACAGCGCGCAATTACCACAAACTACGTTGTGGCAAAGGAAGATTACTATTTCGTCTATCCGACCGACTACCATAAATATCTCAACCAGTATCGTGACAGTTTTCAACATGGCGGCATTTCAATGGAAGAGATGATTTTACCGGTTATCATGATGCAGCCAAAGTAGCAATGTGGATGGAACACGTACTAACACGGAATGAAGAAGAAACTCTTGCCTTTGGCAGGAAGTTTGCCCAACGGTTGAAGGCGGGTGATGTTGTGGCTTTGTTTGGAGATTTGGGAAGCGGCAAAACACGCTTTGTTAAAGGAGTGTCACTTGGACTTGGAATCAGTGATCTTGTGACAAGTCCAACATTTGTCGTCGTCAACGAACATTTCGGCGGTAGATTGCCACTGTACCATTTCGACTTTTATCGTTTGAAAAATCTTGCAGAGTTGCAAGAAATTGGATTTGAAGAATACATTGACAAAGACGGGGTATGCCTGCTGGAATGGGCAGAGTTGATACAAGAAAAACTTCCGCCAAAACGGTACGATGTACATTTATCGCTCGGCGAAAAAGAAAACGAACGATTCATCACTATTGAACAACGATGATTCTTGGCATTGAAACAGCAACCGACGTATGCAGTACTGCCCTTGTGCATCACGGCAACGTTGTGGGAGAGCAATCACTTACAGAAAAGAATGTGCATGCTGAAAAACTTCTTCTGCTCATCGATCAACTGCTGCACAAGTCAACGTTGTTGAAGAAACAATTGGATGCCGTAGCAGTATCGATCGGTCCCGGTTCGTTTACGGGGTTGCGAATCGGGTTAAGTACAGCAAAAGGGCTTGCTCTGGCATTGGATATTCCTCTGCTGGCTGTGCCGACACTCGATGCCGTTGCTGAATCGTACCGACGTACGACAAAAAAGAACGGTGATGCAATATTTTGTGCCAAGATTGATGCAAAGAGAAACGAGGCGTACTACGCATTCTATTCGATTGCCGATGATGTCCGTCGTGTGTCAGAATTTTCTATTGCTTTAAAAGCAGACATTGCTCACGACGCACAGGTGAGAGGCGCCGCGACAGATCAGCCAATACTGTGTGCTTCGTCAGTTGCCCTTCTTGCCGAACGTCGGCAAAAAGAGTTTCGTGTGTCCGATTTTTCGCACATTGAACCGTTGTATTTAAGGGATTTTGTAACAACAACTCCAAAAAATAAATAGTCGTTGAAAAAAAGGTATAGGATAGATATTTTGTCCTGTTAATTGAAAGGTTGTCTATGGCTTGGTTTAGACGTTCAAAAGAAAATATCGAAACAGGCAATCAGAAGAAAGATATGCCGGAAGGAATGTGGACAAAGTGTTCATCCTGCGGTGAAATTCTTCACAAGAATGCCGTTGAACAGAATTTGTGGGTTTGCCCGAAGTGCGGTTATCATTTTCGTATCGGCAGCAGAGAGTACTTTTCCATAGTGCTGGATGAAAAGACATTCAAAGAGTATGACGCAAAGATGACGTCGAAAGATCCGCTGAATTTTGTCGATACGAAAAAGTATAAAGACCGCATCAAAGAAACCATTAAAAAGACAGGGCTGTATGATGCGATACGGTACGGCACCGGCAAAATAAACAATCGCGAGGTGGTGATTGCCTGTATGGATTTTGCGTTCATCGGGGGAAGTATGGGAAGTGTTGTAGGAGAGAAAATTGCACGCGCGATCGACAAAGCAATGAAGTTGAAAGCGCCGCTCATTATTATTTCCGCCAGCGGCGGCGCACGGATGATGGAAGCGGCATATTCACTGATGCAGTTGGCAAAAACGAGCGCCAAACTTGCACAACTCGCTCAGAAAAAAATCCCTTATATTTCTGTTATGACCGATCCGACGACCGGCGGAACTACGGCAAGTTACGCTATGCTGGGCGATGTGAACATTGCCGAGCCGGGAGCGCTCATCGGTTTTGCCGGACCGCGGGTGATTAAACAAACCATCGGCAAAGACCTTCCGGAAGGTTTTCAACGGGCTGAATTTTTGCAGGAGAAGGGATTTGTCGATATTGTTGTTCCACGAAAAGATTTAAAATCGAC
>JBFMDF010000120.1:0-6138 GCA_040753935.1 Bacteroidota bacterium
TCGCCAAGGTACTCATCAAGAGTTGTTGACGGTTGGGTGGGTAATTCGCTCGCATGTTGTGCCACGTACTCATCAAATGTAACAAACCCTTGTTCTGACGATGGCGAAATTGGTGTCGACTCAACAACGGGTTGAGGGAAACTGATTTCTTCTGCACTCATTGATTCGTACGGCGGCTCCACAGTTTGCTCAGGAATGTCTGCTGAAGGCTGAACTTCAACTTCTGCGGTTTGCTCTTGAACAGGAGCGAAATATGTTTCATCAGTAGTACGAACAGATTCATCCGGCTGTGCGGGAAGCGACGACAGAAGCAGTTGCGCAACTTGATTAAATGGCGAAAGTTCGAGCGCACGATGTAAGGCGGCTCGTGCTTTTGAATACTCTTGCAGTGCAAGGTGAATTTTTCCAAGCACCAAATGTCCGGCATAGTAGTCCGGAAACAACCGCACTCCTTCTTCGCACAAGTGCAACGCTTCAACGGTTTGCCCTTTTTCCAAATACAAGTCGGCAAGACGAGCAAAGAGCGGCGACTGTGGATTTTCGGAAAGTTTTAGCGCCAGAAATTCTATATCAAATTCGGTGATATCCATGTGATACTGCCGTAAAATAGGAGAGTTCGCATTGAATTGCAAGAAAGGTTTGATATATTTGATGTGTAGAAAAATAACAAAGCCGCGAATAGACGCGGCTTTGTTGTTGAACACTATCGATTTCCACTTAAACGGCTATCGGTTCCATCGATATCCTCATCTGTGAGATTTTCACACGCCGTGCTTCAAGCGCTTGTTGCACGGAAAGATACGCCACAAATCCGTATCCCATAGTAAAGAGCAGTTGGAAAGGAACAGCGGCAATTTCCAAATAGTATAACGATGACACAACGCCGAAGAAGCAGTATACCGCAAGCGCTAATTCAACAATTACCGTCCAGCTAAATTTGACCGGCACATATTTTTTATCCTGCCATGATTGTTTCTTCCCTTCGATGCCGTATTTCGGTGTGCGGACAAATTCGCTCTTCCGCTTGAACAATCCTTCAATAACTGCTTTGCTGTTGTTCACCGCCAATCCCATGCTGCCCGCCATAAACAGCGGAAAGAGAAAAATTCTCCGCCGCCAGTCGGCGTACACATCTTTTTGCGCATAGAAGTAAAATAAGAACGAACCGACAAAGGCAAAGACAAAAATTGACATGAAGTCAAAATACACGTCATGCATGCCGGCATGTTTAATGTACGTCAGCGGCACGTTCAGAATACTGGCAATGACGATAAACGGAAAAACAATATTGCTCGTTAGATGAAATGTGCTGTGAAATTTAATGCGGAATGGAATGTTCGCCTTCCACACCGTAGGAAGCAGTTTCCGCGCCGTCTCAATGGCTCCTTTCGTCCAGCGGAATTGTTGCGACTTGAGCGCGTTGATTTCGGCAGGAAGTTCTGCCGGTGATGTTACATCGCGGAGGAATTTGAATTTCCATCCGCGTAATTGTGCGCGGTAACTTAAATCGAGATCTTCCGTCAGCGTATCTGCCTGCCAGTTGCCGGCATCAATGATGCACGATTTTCTCCACACACCACCGGTTCCATTAAACTGAATGAAAAATCCGGCGCGGTTGCGGATGTTTTGTTCAATGACAAAGTGACCATCAAGCGCCATTGCCTGTGTGCGGGTTATCAGCGAATATTCGCCGTTGAGATGTTCCCACCGCGTTTGTACCATACCGATGTTTTTGTCGGCGTAGAAGTATGGGATTGTCTTTTTCAAAAATTCTGGTTTCGGAATAAAATCCGCATCAAACACAGCAACAAATTCCCCTTTAGCAGTTTTCAATCCTTCTTTCAACGCACCCGCCTTAAATCCCTGACGATTAGGACGACGAACGTGGTGAATAAGATACCCCTGTTCTTGTTTTTCACGAACAATGCTGGCGACAAGGTCCACTGTTTCATCAGTTGAATCGTCTAACACCTGGATTTCGAGTTTATCTTTGGGGTAGTCTATAGTACATGACGCTTCAATGAGCCGGCGTACGACATACATTTCGTTGTACAGCGGCAGTTGAATAGTGACCATCGGCGTTTCCGTCAACGGCAAATCGGGATTCTTTTCATGTCGGTGTTTGTGGTAATGATAGACCATAACAAAGCCGTGAGCACCATACATAAAAAGGATGCTCAGACAGACGATATAAGCAATGAGTAGTACTTGTTCCATAGTAATGTGAAGATTAAGTGATAAATATGAAGATGATTCGTAATCGTTTGTAAAAAAATTATTACCAACCTGACACGGTTTCGAGCAAAATATCTTCAGCAACTTTATTGATTGCCGCAGTCAATGCAACGTCACGAGTTTGCTGTCCTTGAATGTATTCTCCCCAGTTGGAGAAATCTTTTTCCCACACTTTCTTTCGCAATTTCATATCGGTGAACGACGCTCGCACGGTAATTGTCACCCGTCGCGTGCTGACAATATCGTTGCCGCTGATGACCTGCGGTGCGTCGGTGACCTGCACAATTGTTCCTTCGACAATCGAATCCGCCGTGAGTCGCTCGCCGATTTCCAAATTGTTATCGTTGCGGAACAGTTCAATCAGTTTTTGGGTGAATTTTTCTCTCAGTCCTGCTTCACCGAATCCGCTCACATCTTCCACCAGAGGAATCGCCACCGTTTTTAAATGCGGAGGAACAGAAGCACCCGTGAAGGAATAACAGCCACTCATGAATAATGAAAAATGGAGAATACTCAATGTTATTGCAAAGAGTGCAACGAGATCTTTTATTTTTTGTTTTCCATTCTTCATCATTACCTACAGTCCGTATTCTTTTATTTTCCTGTACAGTGTCCGTTCGGAAATTTTCAGTTCTTGAGCGGCCAAACGCCTGTTGCCGTGATATTTTTTCAGTGCGGCTTCAATCATCCGGCGCTCCATTTCTTCCAGCGAGAGATTTTCTGCAATCACGCTCATCGGTCCACGGTCAGCCACAGCGCCGTTGACGCCGATAGTACTCTTCAAGAGATTCTTTACTTCAAGCATGTCATTCTTCAGTTCAATCAACGCTCGATACAATAACTGACGTTCATCCAGCGCACTCTGTGTCGGCATGAGTATCGGTAAACTTCGCTCATCGGTAGAAACGCGCAGATATTTTTTCACATCATCCAAATCGAGTTTCTTTCCTCGTTCAATGACCAACATACTTTCAACCACGTTGCGAAGTTCGCGCACATTCCCGTGCCAGTAGTAATTTTTTAAGTACTCCATCGCTTCGGGGGTAATACCTGAAAATTGCACGCCGTTTTTTTCTGAAAATTCTTTGACAAATTTTTCGAACAGCAGAGGAATATCTTCCTTCCGTTCACGCAGCGCCGGAATGCGTATGTTTACCGATCGTAAGCGGTAAAACAAATCTTGTCGGAAATTGCCGAGACGGACTTCTTGTTCAAGATTTTTATTTGTTGCGGCAATAACCCGCACATCAACTTTTCGTGCAATGGAAGAGCCAACGCGCAAAAATTCACCATTTTCCAAAATACGAAGAAACTTCACTTGTGTTCCCACCGGCAGTTCACCGATTTCATCGAGAAAAATTGTTCCGCCGTCGGCAAGTTCAAAATATCCTTTCCGTTCGCTGCTGGCGCCGGTAAACGATCCTTTTTCATGTCCAAACAATTCGGATTCAATGATGCCTTCGGGAATTGCGCCGCAATTAACGGTTACCATTGGCTTTTTAGCGCGGTTGCTCGCGCCGTGAATCGCGTGCGCTATCACTTCTTTCCCCACACCGCTTTCGCCGGTAATCAGCACGGTAATATCTGTCGGTGCAACGTGCTGAACGACCTCAACAATTTCCTGCATCTCCAGCGACTCACCGACGATACCGAACTGTTGTTGAAATGCTTTTCGATCCATTTCACATCCTCTGTTACCGTTTCACCAAAAACCAATCGATGTTGTACTTCGTTTTCAATTCAACGCCGAAACTACGTGCAGATTGTTCTGATTCAAATCCTTCAAACATCACCGCGAAAACTGTTTTACCTCCGCTCTGTTTTGGAAAGACGCTGGCGTTTCTTCCGGTTACCGACGTAAAACGCATAGCTTCTTTTTGCGCTGTTTGTTCCTGCGAAAAAACCCCCACCTGGACTGCATATTTTCCAACGCTCTGGGAAGATACAGTTTCCTTTTCAGGCGCAACTGCGGCAGCAGGTTTTTCTGTTTCCGATTCTTTCAGAGGCGGTTGCGACATTGTTAATGGCTCTTCTTTTTGTCCTTCACGCTTGGCGTAAATTGAATTCGGATATTGCTGATTCAACTGCGCCATGGTTGCATCGGCTGTTTTGTAAAGACCAATGGCGTAATAGTATTGATACACTTTGTACAGCGCATCGTCAGCCCATTCGCTCTCTGGAAACTGGTTCACAATTGCTTGATATTTCTTCACCGCCTGATCACCGTTGGCGGTTACATACGCATCGAGATATTTCACACCGGCATCATTCGGATATTGTTGCAGAAGCGACGGAAGTTCGCGGCGCACCCGCTCAGATTTTCCCGTGTGAATTAATTCAAGACGATCGCGCACATCTTGCGTTGTCAACTGCGCATTCAACGATAACGTAGTAAGAATCAGTAGTGCTGTAAGTTTTTTCATACTCAGTTCACACTTGGGATAAGTTTTCCAAACAATGTATGGGCGTTGGCGCGCTCTATTTTCACTTTGCGATATTCACCAACCGCCGCGTCTTCACGGGGAAAGAGCGTTTTCTTGTTCGTATCGGTTCGTCCGAGAAGATCGTCTTTTGATCGAGAACTATCACGCTCGACAAGCACTTCTACCGTCTCACCGACTAATTTCTGATTGATTGTTGCCGAAATCTCTTCCTGAATGTTAATAATTTCATTCAATCGGTCGAGTTTTACCGAATCCGGAATATCATCGCCCATCTCCCACGCTTTGGTATGTTCACGCGGTGAATACTTAAACATATATGCGCCGTCATACCGCACTTCTTTCATCACCTCTATTGTCATACGATGGTCGTTGTCGGTTTCGGTGGGGAATCCGGCGATGATGTCTGTAGAGAAACTGACACCGGGCATTGCCTTGCGAATTTTTTCTATCAGCGCAAGATAATGTTCAATGGTGTACGTGCGATTCATCAGTTTCAAAATTCTGTTAGAACCGGATTGCACCGGTAGATGAATGTACTTGCAGATGTTGTCGTACTTCGCCATCGTTTCAATCAACTTGTCGCTCATATCTTTGGGGTGAGACGTGGTGTAACGGATGCGCATTGTACTATCCACGCTGGCAACTGCCGCCAGCAAATCTGCAAAATCGTTCTTGCCGTCATGGTACGAATTGACATTTTGACCAAGCAGTGTAACTTCTTTAAATCCTTGCGCGCTCAATTGTTGGACTTCTTTCACCACACTGTGTAAGGTTCGGCTCCGTTCTCGTCCGCGAGTGAATGGTACGACGCAAAATGTGCAGAACTTGTCGCATCCGCGCATCACAGAAATCCACGCACTGATTCCTTCGGTGCGGAGCGGTGTGATGTCGTCATAATTTTCAACCCGTGAAAGTTTCACGGCTATGCCGCGCTGTCCTGCGTACGCATCATCCACCAGTTTTGGCAGTTTTCTGTATTCATCCGGACCGACAACCAAGTCCACCAGATTATTTTTTTCTATCAATGACACGCGCAAACGTTCTGCCATACAGCCGAGTACGCCAATCAACACTTCGGGATTGCGGCGTTTGTATTCTTTCAATTCGGAAATTCGCTGGTGAGCGCGCTGTTCGGCGTTATCGCGCACACTACAGGTGTTGATGAGAATGAGGTCGGCAGTATCCGGTTGGTTTGTCGGAACAAACCCAGCACCGTTCATCACACCGAGCACAACTTCGGTGTCTGCCACGTTCATCTGGCAGCCGTAGGTTTCAACATATATTTTTTTGGATGCTCCAGCCATAATTTTCTCTACAAAAATACTGAAAGACTGACATTTGGACAATGGGAAGCCCATTTATTAATGAAATTTAATTCTAGCCTCTTTATTTTCAATACATTTTATAAACTTCCGCTGTTGTCATTTCGTCAGAAAATTTAACTTTTATTGAATCCATA
>JBFMDF010000121.1:0-6129 GCA_040753935.1 Bacteroidota bacterium
CGCAAATTCTTTCGGCGCGTTGGCAACCGTTACTTCAACGGATTGCGAGTATTCAAATTTCCCGTCGCGGTCAATCTGCTTTAAACGATAAGAATATGTTCCATTGGAAAGATTCTTGTCTGCGTATGAATATTCCTTCGGCGAGTTGGAATTGCCGTATCCTTCCACAAAGCTGACTTTGCTCCACGCAAAGTGACCGTCACCTTGAAGGTGACGGTCACTTATGGCACGTCGTTCAATTTCAAAGCCAAAATTATTCACTTCTGTTGCGGTTTGCCATTTCAATTCAACCGCATTTTGTTTTGCAGATACTGCGAACGAAGTAAGTTCTACCGGAAGTGGTGTCTCAAAATTTTCCCACGCTACACCATTTACAAGTGTGCCCGCAAGATTATTTGCTGTAGCATCGTCAATGCTTGTTCCGGAGCCTTCGTTATTTTTCCAGTAGTGGATCAATCCGCTTTCGTTGCCGTTGAGTTCAACATCTTTATCCGCTGCAACTTCCTCTATCGTTCGTGCAAAATTCCAGATCCGTATCTCATCAATCAATCCTTGGAAGGCAGACATCCCCGCTCCGACGGAACCGACATAGTATCTGTCACCTCCTGTCCACAATGTTCCAATCGTTACTCCTGTCACTTCATCGGTTCCGTTAAGATACAGTTTCATTGAACCGTTATTTGTGGCAACAATTGCCACATGGTACCAGGTATTTGCGCTTATGGTTGTTGCGCTTGACAATGTGTAACTTGCACCATCATACAGGTAATGAGCGAACTTTCCGTTTTCAATTCTCAGTTGATGTGAGTATGCACTGTTGGGTCCGGTTGCATCGGTACGAACAAAAATGTTTGCATTGGTCGTTACCGACGGTTTTACCCACATTTCAACCGTGTATGCGGTTGGCGATGTTGTTACGGGAAGATTGGCATAGTCATCTACTCCATCAAACGAAAGTGCATAAGAAAAATTGTGACTTTGCGTTGTAAAATTTCCGGTGAGTGATGATGATGTGAGATAATTCTGAGATCCGCCCGATCCATTGAACTCATACACAGCAAAGTAATAATTGGTATTTGATTGTAAACCTGTTACAACTACTGAATCTTGCGCACTTTCTGCGCCGCTGGTAATTGCAACAACATAATTTCCTGAACCGATTTGCGAACCGGATCCGAACGCAGAATTTGCAGTGTAGGTTGTTCCATCAACAGGATTTGAATTGACTGCGGATGATTGTTTCATCACAACAATATGCGAACTGCCGTTTCCATTCGTCCAACGAACCGTTGCTGTACTGTAATTAGAAGTTGTACTTGCAGAACTGGATGTCGTCGTCGGTTCAGAATAGATTGTTGTAAATGATTTTTCTCCGCTGCGGACATATCCATTAGTATTATTTTTTGCAACACGATAATAATAGGTTGTTCCCGCCGTCAAGCCAGAGAGAGTTTTTGAAACCGATGTTGAAGAAGCATTGCTCAACGGACTTTGATCTGCCTCAACACTGTCTGTGTATGTACCGGAACTTGTTCCGTGCAGAAAATATGCCGTTGTGTTTAATCCCTGTGGATTTACCGTACCGTTCAACGTAGCAGAGGTTGTTGTAACCGAAGTCGCGTTCTCTGAGGATGCAAGCGATACAAAGTACAATGTTGGAATTGTTCCGTATCCGGTAATATCACTCCCATCGCCGTTTTTTATCTTAAAATAGTATGTTGTTCCATTTACTGCATTTTGTGTTGGACTGATACACAATTCATACTCTTTCGATGAAGAAGGTCCAAGTGTCGCTGTAAAAGTATTTGATGATTCATACATGTTTCCACCCGCAAAAGTATAAGAAGTGGTTAACTGGTTTGTTGTTGCATCACCATTTACAAAATTATCAGATGTATTTAACTTCCAATGATTTACACTCCCATCGGTTGTCATTTGTGTAAAGGTAGAATTGTCCGTGCTGTAGAACAGTGCAACCACTGCGCCAAAATTGGAATTGGAAGGATCAGAATTATACAATTCAACCCGAAGACGAATATTATTGATGCCGGTAAGTGTATCGTTGGTGCTTTGGCTTTTCCGCCACGTCGCGGCGGATTCGCTTCCGTCATCGTTTCGCCAACGAAAATTTCCTTGGTATGTATATGCTACAACGTCAGTACTTATCACGCAAAGCAGCAACAGCAGTCCGAATAGTATGAATTTGGTGTTCATGGGTTCCCCCTGTTTAATTATGGTTTTTTGTGAATTAGAGTTATAGAAAAAAATATGAGCGCACAATACAACATTATATCCGGAAATTGCGCGGCAAATGTTGTCGCAGAATTCAAATACACTTCTCCGGAAATAACTCTTGCATATACCGACGGCTGTTGTATTTCTAATTCTCCTGATGCACGAATGAAACCGCCGTAACCGCGGTTTGCATTAATGGCAATATCTTTTCGCGTTTCCACCGCTCTCATGCGTGACAGCGACAGATGCGCATCAACAAGAACGCTTCCGTAAAACCAACTGTCGTTGCTTGCAACAACAAGCAACTGTGCGTTTTGCACTGCAGCTTTCGCAGATGCGTACGGCGAAAGCGATTCGTTACAAATCATCGCTCCAATAGATGCAAACTGAGTTTGTAAAATGTTATTGCGCGTTCCTTCTTGTACATTTGAATATCGGCTCTGTTCAAGCGGTAATTGCCAACGCACAAATGGCTTTTCCAAAAATGAAAGAAGATTTTGTTTGTCGTAACGTCCGGTAACTTTTCCATCTTTTTCAATGCAGTACAGCGAGTTGTACACATTTCCGGCGTTATCAACCGGCGTCAGCATCCCCACAAGATGCGTCGCTTTGGTTTTGTAGGTGATTCGCAACGCCTCATTCAGCAAATCGTCATCGGTCCGAAATGTCCACGGAATCGCCGTTTCACTCCAAATGATTAACTGCGGATTTTTTTCTGCCGCCTGACCATTGAGTGTAAGAAACGTGTGCGCCAACGAATCGACAAAAGTATTATCCCACCGGGAGTTGGCGTCAATATTTTCCTGTAATATCGCGACGTTCACCGTTGAACCGGACGAATGTTGTACATTGACAAATAGAACATATCCGATGATGTGAAAACCGATGAGCGTTCCTGTTCCTACAAACACAACGTTCTTTCTCTTTTCTTTTAGCGCAAAAAATATTACCGCATTGAATCCCGCAACAATAAACGTCAACAGCCACATACCGCCAAGCGATGTCCACTGCAACAACAAGAGATTGTTCGATTGCGTGTACGGAAGGATGATGATCCACGGATACGAGGGAAGGATATTTTGATATGCCCATTCAACGCACACAGACAGCGATGCAAAAGAAAGAATGAACTTCAGAGGTTCTTTATTAAATTTTCGACGCGTTGCATAATAAGCGTCACCGATGAACGTGAACCATATTGCGTGATAAACACTCAGTCCTATATACACGAGCACGCTTTTCCCCGAAATAGATTCGGAGTAGTGAAGCGACGATTTGATTGACCATATGTAGTAAATAAGTCCGGTCGTCAATCCCGCAAGAAATGCAAGCGTTAATGATTTCTTTAACGGCGCATTCTCCAGCGCAAAGAACAACGGAACCAATGCGACAAACGCTGCCGGAAAAACACCGTAGCCCGGCAATGCAATGGCAATCAATATTCCTGATACAACTGAAAGTAATACAGAGCGTAACATTATTTTATTAGCATCATTTTTTTCAACTGCACCTTTTCACCACTTTGCAGCCGTGCAAAATAAATGCCGCTGGAAAGTTTCGACGCATCGAATGTTGCAGAATAATATCCCGCTTCTTTCACTTCATTCACTAATGTTGCCACTTCCTTTCCAAGGACATCATATATTTTTAATGTTGTAAATGCCCGTCCGTGCATATTATTGTTGGACGGATGGGCATCCGTCCCTACGCTGTATTGTATTGTTGTGGTCGGATTGAACGGATTGGGATAGTTCTGAATCAACGCAAATTCTTTCGGCGCGTTGGCAACCGTTACTTCAACGGATTGCGAGTATTCAAACTTTCCATCCCGGTCAATCTGCTTTAAACGATAAGAATATGTTCCATTGGAAAGATTCTTGTCTGTGTATGAATATTCCTTCGGCGAATTTGTTGTTCCGCTTCCTTCAACAAAACCAACTTTGCTCCACGCAAAGTGACCGTCACCTTGAAGGTGACGGTCACTTATGGCACGTCGTTCAATTTCAAAGCCAAAATTATTTACTTCTGTTGCAGTTGCCCATTGCAGTTCAACACCACGACTATTAACTGAAGCTGCAAACATAGTAAGTTCTACAGGCAGCGCAGTATTATCATTCGCAATGTAATTTGATGATGTGCCTGTCAGCGCAAAATTATTGAGCGTCCCGTTGTTTGAATTGCTTGTTGCATCATACAATGTTGTAAGCCCAGTGTTCGTTCCACCTGCTGTGCCATGATTAAATTGATAATACGCCTGCAATCCGGTTGTCGATGAACTCAAATTGGTATTATTCATGTCAGCCGAAATTTCAGATGCTGTTCGCACAATGTTCCATATCCGCACTTCATCAATTGCGCCTTCAAATCGAGAATCAGTTGGGTTGACACCCCCGCCGATGCCGAGCGGACCAGTGTTTGCATCAATCGCTGCAGGGGCTCCGTCGATTGTTGTTGTACCGCGCAAAACACCATTCACATAAATTTTAATATCTGTGCTGTCAAATGTTGCGGCAATATGCGTCCACGTACCGGCTGTAGCGTTGACTGATGAAATTGCATTGTAGCGTGTTCCTCCGGCTACAACATCGGCGCGAATACTACCGCTGAAACTATTGTCAAGAATATACAATTCATATTTTCCATTGTTATCTGCCCCTTCCTTGAAAATGATTCTGTTATGATGCGACAGTGAATTCACTTTCACCCACGCTTCCCACGTACCCTGTGATAAATTAATGGATGATGAAGATGGCACTGAAACGACGTCGTTCGAGCCGTCAAACGA
The DNA here is from genome assembly GCA_040753935.1 of Bacteroidota bacterium. GTDB lineage: Bacteria > Bacteroidota > Ignavibacteria > UBA10030 > UBA8401 > SpSt-333. The sequence continues at coordinate 5,021 of JBFMDF010000121.1, forward strand.
AAGCGCATTTTCAACCGGATCTAAAAATGTTACTGCAAGATTATTCTTCGTAGAATTTGTTACGTTGCCCGCATTATTTCCACCAAAAGCGCTGTTTTGAAATGCAAACGTGAGATTTGAAACACTGTTTGCCGATGCATGGTTTGTGGCTGCTCCGGTAATCGTTACAGACAATGTTTCCGCTGAAACTCTTGCTGCGACTGCCGTTAAACCTGAAGGAAGATTCGTCACCGTAATTTTCCCGCCGGCAACAAAATCGTCATTGTTCGATCCCGTAAAAGTATCCCCTCCAGATAATACTATTATTATCGGAGTAGAATTATTAATTGTTCCGATATTCGCCGCCGATTCATTAAATGTTGATGAACTGTAGGTAAGAGTGGGTACACTAGCGTATGCCTGTGTTGTAACAACAAACGCTAACAGCAGCATACAACGGTGAAGTGTGTAACGGATGGAGTGCATGGCATTCCCCTTTCTGTTATTGGTGAAGTAATTGATTGAGTTCTGACAAATTTTCTTTGGTAACAAATCCTACTGCGTGCAGTATTTTCGCTTTTGCTCGAAATGCAGAAGTATTGTAACTGGTAATGAAAATAATCTTTGCCTGCGGATCGTATTGATAGATTTTTTCAGTCGCCGAAAACCCATCCATCTGTTTCATTTCAATATCCATCAACACATAATCAGGATGAAATTGAGGATATGCGGTAACGGCTTCCGTTCCATCGGAACATTCCAACACCGTATCATTTTCACCGCACACAACATCACGAATCATTTCCCGCATTCCTGTATTGTCATCGACAATCATAAGTTTCATCACCATTCGTCTTTCGTTATTTTTTCTTTACAAGAACGGAGAAAGTAACCAAGAAATGAATACAGGGAGGTACGTATTTATCTACGTATGCGTACGTAGAAGCGTTGGGGAATACAATGACAAAACTATGAAATGTTATAACCGGTGTTTGTTTTCCAGCGCAAACTTCAACAGTGCGTTTACGCCGCGCAGATTTAATTTTTGGCAGATATTATTTCGGTGGGTTTCAACAGTGCGTAACGAGATAAATAAGGTGTCGGCAATTTCTTTGCTTGATTTATTCTGG
>JBFMDF010000122.1:0-6085 GCA_040753935.1 Bacteroidota bacterium
TGCCGATGGGATTGGGTCGATGAGGAGAACGGGTTGCAAAAACTCCGCGTTTTTTTCTTCCACGAGGCGGAAGCACTTTCGGCTTCCACTCTCCATTCTTATCGAACAAAAAAATAATCCAGATATACTCGAAGCCGGCAAGGTCATCAGTGGCTTGCTCAAAATTTTGATGAGGGAAGAGTTCTATCGTGCCAATAATGGGCTTTTCGGCGCCCCCCTGTTTTTCTGGCAACTCATTTCTAGCGGGCTGTCGCGGTGCATCATACTTCTCGTGGTACGGTGTATGAATAATACCGATAGGATGAACAGAGTAAGTTTTCACGACGTGTTCGAAAGAAATTTCAAGACGCAATTGTCGACTGTTCTTATTCGTTCTACACTTGTGCTGTCGTTAAAATTTATAGCGGTACCCAACAGAGATCGAGTACACCTTCACGTACTCGCCTCTCTTGAATGTTAATTCTTGATTCGTAAAGTCGAAAATCAGGGTAACAATTGAATAGTCCCCGATTGGTTTCTGCCACCAAACACCGTACGATTCCGCTTTCAAAAAGTACACCGTCTCCGCCGATGGATCGTAGTTTCGTTCATCCGGTGAGAACCCGGCACCGATTCTTCCGGAAACAAATTCTTCTGCCCTGCCGTCGTAGTACCACCGGGCGGAGAAATTGTATGACCTCGATACGCTGATATTCTTCGCCGTAAGAAAAGGACGCAGTGAAAACCAGAAATCCTTATAGTAATAACCAATCGATCCTGTATACAGTGAAACATCACTTCCAGAGGTAAATGTTAAAAGCCGCCCGCCGAGCGATGCTTCAAGATTCGACGGCATCTTAAAGAACATTTCTGCACCAACGCGGTGAACAGGAAATAACAATGATGATGCACCGGCAAAGCCATAATTGAGATACGCATACACACCGTCTGTTATTTTCGGGTATGCTTCCAGTTCACCCTGCACGCCGGCGGTATTGCCGCGAATTCGATAGTTTACCCGCGCAGAAATCGTCCCAATTTTCAGCAAGGTATTGTACTGAAGCGATAAAAGATGAAACGGTGCAAAGTACTGCGAATACGCATCAACCGTTTCATTTACCAATACCTCTTGTGAGAGGGAAGAACGCGCAATAGTCTGGCGGAGTTTTTCAGTTTCAGGGTGAGCACGATTAATCTTTTCAAGAATTGATACTACCAACAATGCTTCCGTGTCACGTTGAAGCGTATGGAGAATATTGGCTTTCTTTAACAAAAAGAATTCATCGGTCGGATACACTTGAAGCGCTCGTTCACAATATATCAACGCCTCTTCGTACTTTCCATCCCACACCTCCAATTCAATTGCCACAGCATACGCTTCATAGTTCTTCGAATCTTGAATAAAAACCTGTTCCAATACTTTCCGTGCTTCGTCGAATTTTCTGTCCCAGGCAAGCGTGCGGGCTAGAAAAATCCGAATATCAGTGTAGTCGGGACTTACCTCAAGTGCGCGATTCAGCAATGTTCGAGCCGAGTCGCGTTGGCCGGCAAATGCCAATTCACGAGCAACTGAAAACAGCGAATCAACGTTCACACGGCGTTCCGTCTGTCCCATGGAAAGATGAACGCCAACAAGAACTAAAATTGCCACTATACGACTATTCATATCGTCATACTTTCGATGAAATTTCAATTAGAACGTTTATAGAAGCAAGTTGTTTTATAGCAACTATGCACGACGGTTCGATGAGCCAAATCCGACTCTCTGCATTGATCCCCACGTTTTTACCCCACGCATGTAGTCCCAAAATGCTCTCACGCGCCACCACACGGTTATTTGGCGGTAACCAAAGTTTTCGATCAATCCCATCAATAACAGTTTTAAAAGATCTGCCGTACGGGGATACCGTTGAAACGAAATCTCTTCCAGAAGCACAGCGCCCACGGAGAACATGACACCGTATACTACTGAAACGATAAAAAACAAAATAAAAATTTCGAGATTGATAATTCCCAAAAAAAATCCTGTTATGACGGCAATATAACCAAACGCTTCGATAAGCGGACCGAGCATTTCGATGAAAAAGAAATACGGAACAGAAACCAATCCCAATACTTCGTAGCGCGGATTGAAAAGCATTCCTTTATGAATCAACAGCGTATCAATCAGTCCCCGATGCCAGCGGTTGCGCTGCCGACCAAGTACTTTCAGCGTTTCGGGCGCTTCTGTCCAACAAACGGGATCCGGCACAAATTCAATTTTGCTTTCGATGCCGTTTTCTTTGCAATACCGGTGCATCCGGACAACTAATTCCATATCTTCGCCAACGGTATCATGTTTGTATCCGCCGCACGCGAGCACCACCTGACGTTTGAACAAACCGAAAGCACCGGAGATGATGAGTAAGCCGTTAATCGCTCCCCATCCCATCCGTCCCGAAAGAAAGGCACGGAAATATTCCACGACTTGAAACGACGGAAGAAATTTTTTCGACAACCTGATTTCTTTCACCCTGCCGCGTTCAATAACACAGCCGTTCGCAATGCGAACAATGCCGCCGACAGCAATAACCCGTTCGTCGTCAAGAAACGGTTTGGCTACTTTCAACAGCGCGTCATCTTCCAAAATTGAATCGGCATCAATCGAACAGACCAGCGGATAGCGCGAAATGTTGATGCCAACATTCAATGCATCTGCCTTTCCGCCATTCACTTTGTCGACAACAATCAGATTTTTGTATTCTTTCTTTGTTGAAATGTAAATGCCGCGAACAGGTTGAGTCGGGATTTTTTCAATATACACGCGTTGAGTCTTCACAAGCGAAAATTCTTTGATCATCACATCGAGCGTGTTGTCCTTGCTGCCGTCGTTGATGAAGAGAACTTCCATTGTAGGATAGTTCAATTTCAGCAGTGAGTTTGTGCTGTCGATGCACGTTGCAGATTCGTTAAAGGCTGGCGCAAGAATAGAAATCGGCGTGCTGAATTCCGACTGCAAAATTTCCGTGTGATTGGTAAATTGAGTGCGCCGCAGGTGGTGCACAATGGCGGCAAATGAAACACACAACATGGTGAAATAAAACAGATTCACCAGAATAAAGTAGCCAATGATGAAATGCGAATAGACACTCAATCCAAATTCGGCAATATGTTGCAAGAGTTCCATCAGTAGGTTGTTTTCAACACTGTTCGCTCGTGAAGGAATTGGATGGCGACTTTTTTTGCATCTTCATTCTCAGAGTGAGCGGAGTATTCCAACGTTTTGATACCTAATTGACCAATTTTTGTCAATGCCTCTGCAGCGGCAAGTCGCACCTCAATAGTATCGTGAAGAAGCAGTTCGTTCAACACGCTGACAGTTGCCGGCGATCCTAAATTGCCAAGCGCCCGTGCAGCAGCAAGACGGTACTGTTCGTTTTCTGATTTTGCATACTTGATGATTATCGGTATTGCCCGATGGTCGCCGATTTTACCAAAAGCCTCTAAACTGGCAATTTGTACTTCCGGAACGTCATACCCCATATACTCGATTAATGTCTGAACTGCTGAAACATCTCCCAATCTGCCAAGCATTTCGATACAAAATTTCTTTACACGATAGTTATTCGACTTCATTCCCTCGATGAGATGCGGTACCGCCTCTCCGCCAAATCCAAGAATAGTATTTGAAATGCGCACACGCATCCACCCCGAAATATCTTTTATGGTTAAAAGAATGGGAGACAACGCACCAACTCCAACAATCTCTAACAGACTCAGTGCGGCCTCTATTCTGACATCTTCATTGTCATCTTCGAGATTCTGCGAAAGCACTTCTATTGCATCTAAGGCATGCATAAGCCGCAACCGGTGACATGCCCGGGCACGGATCCACCATTTCTTGCTTCGTGCGGCTTTCATTTCTTCGGCAACAAAACCAAGCGCCTGAAATGCAAAATCCAGACGGGCTTGAGTTTCACCCGTAAGGTTGAGACTAAAATCAAGCATTACTTCGCGAAGAATATCCCGGCGGTGTGACCGTGCCTGTGCAAATTTCTCGACGCTGACGCGGAACAACTGCCGCACCATTGCTTCGAGGGCGTTCTTCTGTGTTACTGATTGAGGCGCGTTCGCTGGCGCATCTGTTTCGGCAAGAACGAACTGCGTCAGCGCTAGCTGTGCGTCTGTAAAGAACTTACGGCTTTTCTGTACATTAATTCCCGCACGGATTTTCTGAATGATTAATCCGATTGAAATAATGACGATAATAAATACCGCTGCTATCGTCATTACCAGTATAAAGAGGAACAGAATATCTCACCTCATGAGTTATCGTTTGTCGGCACGAGAAAAAATATTTTTCATCATCGGCACATACATTCTCCAAAAAAACCGCGTTTGGTTCGAAACGTAGTACACCGAATACAAATAATACAGCGGAAGTTCTGCACCGTAGAATCTCATCAACAGGGGAGCAACCTCGCTGTCGGCAAAATCGCCGGTACAGTAGAAATTGCGGAGCGAAGAATCAGCGGCAACAACCGCCGGAAACACCGTCGGCAAATTTGCCTTTCTCATTTTTTCGTATCCCCGCTCTGTACAGTTCAATGAAAACTCTGCCAACACAACGGCGGAAGTCTCCGGCTTGACGTACTCAAAAAAATAGTAATACGGCACTTCATCGGCAACACCATCCATAATTGGATGATGCTTTTTATGAATTGACATTACCGGTATGTTGATATCGTCTGCATCGAGCACAATGATGGTGGGATACTGCTGATGGAGGTCTCTGGCATCGGTAATAATAATGCCGCTCCCGTCAAATTCCCACTTCATTTTCGTTTGAGCGCTGTACAGTTCTTTCATCCACAACGGCGCGTCGTCAAGTTTTTCATAATACTTCCCGACTACCTCTTCTGATTGTATGCCAAGCAGACGTTGGAGACGCCGTGAATCACCGTGACGAACTGCGGGGTTGTGTAACGTGTTGAATTCCGCCACAAGCATTCCACCAGTACGTGAAAAACGTTCAATAGCTGTAACTTCTTGCTCTGTAAACCCACCGTACAACTGCAAAGCAGGTATCTTCACCTTCGGAACAAGGCGTTCATACATGTCGTAATCCATTGGATAGCGGAAGACACCGTACGTATCTGCAAGGTACAGAATGTCGCAGTCTGATAGATTGAAATCGGTAAAGGTATCAAAAATGCTATCGGCGGGATGAAAACCGTAGTAATCTTTTCTGCTGTTGTACTCCGCACCATCCTCCGGTTTGACAATCTTCCAGTGGTTCAGCAACCAAAACAAGGAGGCATGTTCCCGAAAATCGGAGCCGACTGTTTTATCCACAACAACAACCTTCAACGGCTTTTCTTCCATCAGCAACCAGAGCAATTGAGGAAGAAGAATGACTACGGCAGCAACACCGAGGAGGGTGTAAAGAATTTTTTTTGTAGCAGGAAGAACGGTAGATGGCATGAGCGCTAACTCATGATTTCTTACGGCTCAATACGTTTTTGACACGTGCCAGTAATTCTTGTGGACTAAATGGCTTTTTTATATAATCATCAGCACCGAGTGATAAACCTTCTACCACTTCTTTCTCAAGTGTTCTCGAAGTCAGCATAATGGTCGGTATGTGTTGTGTTGCCGGATTTTGTTTGAGTTGAATGATGAGTTCTTTACCGGTCATCAACGGCATCATCACATCGGTAATGATGAGATCAACAGAATTTTTTGTCAAAAACTGTAGTGCTTCAACTCCGTTTGACGCCGAAAAAACTTCGTAGCCGGAATTTTTTAATTTAAAAGTAACAAGGTACTTGATATTTTGATCGTCTTCGACAACAAGAATCTTTTCTGCCATACCGTACCCTCAATTGGACGTCCGGTGCAATATAGCAATGTTATTGGAGAAAAGAAAAAAAATCCCGACATCGTCGGGAGAAAGGAAGAGCGGGAGACGGGGATCGAACCCGCGACGTCCAGCTTGGGAAGCTGGCATTCTACCACTGAATTACTCCCGCATAACTGTGATAAAATTACAATTTATTTGCTTATTTTCAACCATAATCTTGGAAACTTTCTTGTAGTAAAGCACGGTTCTACTTGCTATATTTCA
>JBFMDF010000123.1:0-6052 GCA_040753935.1 Bacteroidota bacterium
CAATCAGCGAATATATGATTAAGATACGTTGCTTTGTTTCCCAATATCGGGAGTACAAAAGCAACGAAACAAGAAAAAAGAAGGCATACAACAACTCTTTGCGACCGGAAATCCAAGCCACCGATTCAACTTGAAGCGGATGCAATGCGAAAACAATAAGAATAAACGTTGTTATTTTCTCTTCACTCCGTAACGTCTGCAAAAGGAAAAAAAGAAGAACAATATTTACTAAGTGGATGAGGACATTCGTCAAATGAAATAACCACGGTTTCCCACCGGAAAGATTCCAATCGACCATGTATGAAATCATCGTAATGGGATGATACATGTAGTTGGTGGTTGAGGTGAAATGATACACTGCAGAACGAAGCGAAAAATCCTGAACGTGTGGATTATTAGTTACATGAATATCATCGTCCCAATTAGTGAATTCAAACTGAATTGTAGGGAGGAAAATGCACGCCGACAATACAAGAATAATTGTCAGCATAATATACGGATGACGAATGCGCACTATCGCCATAGCCATCTTACTTGAAGAAAAAACCCTGATAGAGAAGTTGATAGATACCGTTGAAAAACACAATGCCGCTGTTTAATCCAACGTACACTGAGGGTACAATGATGTTCAAACCATGAAGGAGAACACTGCGTGACGATGACAGCAGGGCATATCGTTTGGCGTACTCCATTGCAAAAAGAAATGGAAGAAAACTCAATGCCAACAAACGAGTGGTATCAACGGCAATGGCGGAAGCAATGATTCCCGGTAGTAGTAAAACTGAAAAACTTTTTATGTGAGCAGGAAAATAGCGTAGCGCAATAATTAAAATCATCCATAGCATTTTATATGAAGCCACAATACCAAGAACTTCTCTGAACGGGTGCGCAAGAAGCCAATCGATACCGCTCATTCCGCCAACATTTCTCACTGCCAACAACTGTTCAATATCAAAACCAAAACTGGCAATCCAGCATAGCGCATACAAAAAGATCGCTGCCGCATATAATTGTTTTTCTTCCTTTGTGAAATACTGTAGTGCAATAGCCCCAAACAGCAATGCGCTCGATTCGTGAACGAACAGTGCAAAAAGCGCTACAGCAATTCGCGTAAACGAATTCAATGGAATTGTCACCATCACCAAAGCCGACACAATCACCAACGACTCAGGGTACCCCGGCGATTGAAATTGTGTAGCCACAACACAAACGGTCGACAAAGAAACGGTCTCCAATAGAGACAACGGGGACTTTCGTGTTTCGAAAAAAAGTTGTATCCCAAAGATACAAATGCCGGTAATAACAAGACTGAAGAAGTGAAACATCACCTCATCTTTGAATTGCAGAAAATACGCCAGCGCCGGCATCATCAGCCGTTGGTACAATTGATAACTGTGGTCTGTGGAACTAAACGGTTCAACGCTGAATGCCGCGTACCCTACTCCCATAATACCTAATTGTGAAGGTACTATCAGCAACGCAACAATTGCCATAGTGATGACTGTACGTTGCAAGAGTTTTCTATAGGGTAGTTGTCCTCTCTGCCCGCGGAAAAAAGCAATCAGCGGTTTGCCGATGATAGCCAACAATGCAGATGTTACACAAAGAAATAGCACCGCTCTCACTGAATTCATTACTGAGATGTGCACTGCTGTTACGTTATTAAAGAGATAGGGAAGGAGTGATTGGAGCAATGATAAGGGAGTATGAATAACAAGGCTTCCTGTAAATGCCAAACCCAGCAAGATTGATTCTTGCCTGTTCGTAACCGGCTCTACGCGTGGAAATACAGGAAGTGTAATCATTTAGTACATTCAGTGTGAAGTCATCTTGATGATAATCGGTGACACTAATACTTCTTATACTCAGCGTACCCTTTTTCAACCATTAAATCGTTCACGTTCACCCGGTTTCCGTTTTTATCGGCTATCCAGATTTCTGCAAGATAGCGACCATACTTCTCTTTTCTATCTTTGATTGTCTCAAGGGTAACTTCTTTTTTTTCGATACAGGACGAGAGAAATTTCTTCGAAGCAAGACCTTTGGATTTTGATGCACCGGTAATCTCCGGCGCATTAATACGGTGAAGTCGTAATTTTTCTCCGCGAATCCAGATACCAAAACCGAGATCGATGTCCGCTGTGCAAGTGTCACCATCATACACACTGGTGATAATGGCTTTATAATGGTAAAGATTGATTCTCATGCAATATTATTTGACGACAATCATTTTGTTTGTTTGTGAAAAATTCCCTGCCGTTAAGGTATAAAAATACATACCGCTGGCTAACGTTGACGCATTAAACTGTGTAGAATAGTCACCAGCGGCAAGTTCTTCGCTCACTAACGTTGCGATTTCTTCACCGAGGACGGAAAACACTTTCAACGTTACATGCATTCGCTCCGGAATTGAAAACGAAATTTTTGTTGATGGGTTGAATGGGTTCGGATAATTTTGACGCAACACCCATGTATTCGGAATCGCATCGGATTCCAAACGAACCGACAAAATATTCTGAAGTACTGCCTGTGCATCCACTTTTCCGTATCCCCATTGCGCATTTGGAATTGTACCGGTAAAAGCGTCAGAGCGGGCAGTATTTCGAATTGCTGTGCGAATTTGTGTCGGCGTTAGTGTCGGTTTTGCTTGCAGCATCAATGCCACAAGCCCCGCAACATGCGGTGACGCCATACTTGTCCCCTGCTCAATCACATATTTCCCTGCAGGTGCTACTTGTAGTTGCGTTGATGGACTGGTAGAACGTGACATTGCGGCGGCAATGGCTTGTCCTGGCGCGCTCACATCGGGTTTTTGACGTGCATCTCGAGTAGGTCCCATACTTGAAAAAGTTGAAAAATTATTTGTTCTATCAGAACCACTATATCCTACAGTCCCTGCCAACGACGTCCAACTCCATTTTGTTACATATGAACCAACAGTAATACTATTTTCCGCCGTGCCGGGCATACCAACCAATTTTGTAAAGGTAGCGCCACCGGTAATTTCTGCCCCCATCGATGAGACTGCCAGCCAAATATCAAACGCACCTCCTTGCGAAACAGACGCACCGGTGACCGTTAATGTCCACACTCCACTGGCGGGAACATTGGTTGTTGCATCATAGATTTCAATGTAACATTCTTTTGCATTGTTTACAGGATTTGCTCCAGTCGGCGCGTTGGAAATATTGATCTGACCTTGCGTTGTTGATTGCTGCTTTGTTTGACCAGATGTTGCTGTAACAGTGGTGTTGTTTGGTGTCGTGATGGTTACCGTCAGATTATCACCTGCTTTGTACCACATACTGAAAATAACGTAGTCATTCACGGTGCCGGAGTTCGGCGTATAATTCGGAATAGTAAAGTTAAATTGCTTTGTTCCGGATTGTGTTACCGTTCCATCTGCATGAATTCGATCCCCGCCTTCATTCCCTGCCGCAATAACGATTTGTCGTCCCACTTTGTTGTTCAATTCATCCTCAACTGCCAGTTCTTCTTCGGAGGTTCCATCGTGTGCGCCGAGATGCCCGCCAAGACTCATATTGATAACAAATGGTTTTCCGAGCGAGTCTGCTTTTCGACGAATATACTCTATTCCGTTAATGATATTCGTCGTAGAAAATCCTTCATCACCCGCTTTAACAATAATGAGATCTGCTTCCGGAGCGACCCCAACATACTTGCCGTTCGAGGTAGAGCCATCGCCTGCTGCTATACTGGCTACGTGTGTTCCATGTCCGGAATAATCCTCTTCATCAACAACATTTGCCGGCGTGCCATCTAATTCATTGTTGATTTGTGGTTGCGAGAATTCTTTTCCGGTAGTTGCGTCGTAGAGAAAGAGAATGCGGGATTTTGTCGTATCACTATCCAAACGAAAATCCTGATGCTTCCAATCAATTCCCGAATCAATAACTCCCACAATAACTCCTTTCCCTTTATACACTTTATCAACGCCGGTGCCGGTGTGAAGTTTGTCAACTTTCATTTCGACAATGCTTTTATCCAGCTTTGGATAGCGTACCTTGGAAGCTTGAACATATGTTGTCGATGGAAGATTGCTCAAGGCAATGAGTTGGTCGACGGTTACTTGAGCGGTAAAAAATTTGCTGTACGTTGCTATCGGTTGAATGCCCAACGATCGTGCTTCGTTCAGCGATGTTGAAAAGACAATAACATCAACAAGCGCTGAAGATGTGTTTGATTTGAACAGCGACAATGGCTTCAACGATGTACTTGTCTGTTGAATCTGTTCAACATAATCCCACAAACGTACGTCAACTTTTGCTCTGTTGAATGATTGGGCAAACATACAAGCAACACCTATCAACACCATACCGATGAAACGTACTATCATAATGCCTCCTCAATGTTTATTGGGTAGGAAATCTTGTTTTTGGCGTATCAATATACTGAACATTAGTGTGTTGGCACAATATTGAAATTTCTTCTTTTGTCAAATGACCAAGCGCAACGCGTGCTGTTTGAACGGAGAGAAACGGAAATTCCATAGCAATGCCGGAACTGTCCCGTAATGTTACCACAACCGAAATTCGTGCTGTATCACTCTCTGCCATTGCGCGTTGCACACGAAATGACAACTTATTTCCACACTCTTCGTAATGTGTTACTTCCGCTCTGCATCCAATAATGATAGTGACACCAAAAACAATAAAAGAAAAATGGTCAAGCGAAAGCGCTCGACCACTTATCGACAGCAACGTGTTCAGCAGCGTGTTCATGCATTCTTGCCGTGACAATGCTTGTATTTTTTCCCGCTACCGCATGGGCAGGGATCATTCCGTCCCACTTTTTCGCCGGCAACAAGTTGCTGAACAACCGGCGCTTGTCGTTTCTGCGGTTCGCCATCTTCTCCGTCTATCGTTCCTTGGATTCCCATGCCGGTAGTTGAAGCATGAGTTAAGCGTATTCTTTCATGCTGTACTCTATGCCGCTGGCGTTGCGCCTCCAACTGTTGCTGGTTTTCCGGAAACAGTTTGAATACGAGGTTGAGCGCTTCTTTGTTGACTAAACCGATCAACTCAACAAACATTCTGTACGCTTCCGTTTTATATTCAAGAATGGGATCTTTTTGACCGTACGCGCGAAGATAGATCCCTTCTTTCAAATCATCCATCTCTCGTAAATGCTCTTTCCATCTGGAATCGATAACTTGCAACAGCGAGATTTTTTGGATGAATTTCATTGCTTCGTCGCCGATAGTTTCCCGTTTCCGCTTTAAGAACTCACGGGCGGTTTCCATTACCTTCTCTTTCACCCCCGCTACGCCGAGCGTTTGAAACTCGCTTGGAGTCATTTGCACGTCAATCAACAAATTCGTCCGCAGTTCGTCTTTCATCTCATCGATTGTTCCCGCTTCATAATGACGTTCAACGACATCGGTAATGTAATCGTCGAGCATTTGGTAAATATCATCGTCAAGATGTTCACCCAGCAGTGCATGGCGGCGTTTCGCATAAATCACTTCACGCTGCTGATTCATGACGTTGTCATATTCCAGCAAACGTTTTCGAATGCCGAAATTGTTTTCTTCTACTTTCTTCTGCGCTCGCTCAATCATCCTGGTAATCATTGGATGTTCGATGACTTCTCCTTCTTCCGCGCCGAGTTTCGTCATAATGTTGGCAACGCGGTCGCTTCCAAACAAACGCATCAAATCATCTTCCAGCGAAAGATAGAATTTCGACATTCCGGGATCACCCTGTCGTCCGGCGCGTCCGCGCAACTGGCGATCGATACGCCGCGCCTCGTGGCGTTCGGTACCAATAATGGCAAGTCCGCCGACTTCTTTCACACCGGGACCAAGTTTAATATCGGTACCACGTCCTGCCATATTGGTTGCAATGGTTACTGCTCCTGCCAAGCCTGCATTTGCCACTATTTCCGCTTCGCGTTGATGTTGTTTCGCATTCAACACATTGTGGGGAATTTTTTCGCGGCTCAACATTCTGCTGATGGTTTCAGACACTTCAACGCTTGTAGTGCCAACAAGCACGGGCTGTTTCTTTTCGCGCAATCGTTTGATCTCAGC
>JBFMDF010000124.1:0-6043 GCA_040753935.1 Bacteroidota bacterium
ATATGCTTCACTTTGACGGGAAAAATGTAGCGGACGTTGGAGACGAGTTCATATTAAGAATAATGTTGTATAATGTAAAATCTGAGAGTATAAGAAATAAAATTCTTGATATTGCAGAACTCCCCAATAGTTTAAATAACAAAAAACATTGGAGCCCTTGGGCAAATATATGGGTTGGTGAAAGCTATCGTCTTGTTGACTTGGGTGACAAAGATGTTAAGGGACTTACTAATTTACTATGCAATGGTATCAGACAGACATATTTACCTTTGAAAAAGAAATTACAAAAATTATCATTACAACGACTGACATAGACACAACGGCAGCCAACAGCGGGTTTAAGAAGTGGCGAATTAAATGCTCGTCACTGTCTCCCTCGCTGCAAAAGTAAATTAAATGTACGAAACTTTATACTTGCTTGTCAGCCGCCATTTCTTAAGCCCGCCGTTATGTACCATATTTCCACAGGAGAATAATGCCAAACATCAATCGACAATTGCTCAGAGAGGCTCTTCCTAAGTTCCACGAGTTCATGCAAACCGAAGATGGGCAAACATGGAAGGCGGAACGTGATCGCAAGGATACCTTCTTCCGGACTTACTTCTCTGAACGCGAGATTGCGAATCTTGAAGAGGGAACCCTTCGAGAGATGATTCACATTCTTTGGGCTTGGAACAGTTGGACAAACAAAGATTACCTTCTAGAGCGCATGCTTTCATCTGGTTTGCCGACAATCCGGGAAGCGTTCAAGAAATTGCTCTTCGGACAAGAGGGATTAGCGGAACGTTTCAATCATGTCAAACAGAATGTCAACATGATGGGTGCCGCTTCTATTTCCGAGATTCTGGCTCATCATGACCACGAGCAATATCCGATCTGGACGAGACGGTCTCGTGCCGGATTATCAGCATTGGGAGTAAGCGAAGATCACATTCCTCGATCAACACAAATTAGTGGTAACCAGTACGAAGAGTTTTGTAATCTTGTTCGAGAGGTTCGCCAAGAAACTGCCGCCGAGAGTCCTGAATTCACCGACCTCTTCACGCTCGACTATTTTCTCTATTTCATTTCGACTCAAGTAAGTGCTCCTGCAAGAACGGGTCCGGTCACTCAGGTTGTCGCTCCAGTTGCTGTTGAAGACTTCGATCACGATGAAGTAATTGACCAAGTTCTTGAATTGGGTGATGGTCTCGGCTTTGAAGTTCAAAAGGAGTTCTCAGTTGCTCGTGGTTGTCGCATTGACGCGATCTGGAGAAGCCGGATAGCCAATCTTGGTACTATCGCATATGCTTTTGAAGTACATCGACGTGGAAGCCGTGATTCAGCGATTCTAAATCTTCAGCGAATCAGGCGAGACCCGACAATACAGAAAGTGATTTTGGTCGCGTCGCGTCAGGAACTTGATCAGTTCAAAGAAGAGATCACCACTTTAGACGAGGGCTTCCGCAATTCAGTCGGCTATTTTGAAGTTCAGAGTCTGCAGACAGCTCTTGATCACCTTCAGTCTCTGAAAGCGATCATGAAGTCAATTGGACTTCTGAATGTTGAAAGTTTGTTTGACCATACCTGATGGATGTGACAATACAGCCTTTAACAATTGTAACGGCGCTTTCACTTATTTATATAGCTCGGTTTGTTCATGGGTTTGCACTACAAGTTGAGTTCATTCAACGGCGCACACTTTTATGTCAGAAAAGCAAAAACATTGAGTGGGACGTTGTGTGGTTTTCGGAGACGTTATATACGCCATTGCCTCAACAATCGAACAGCAGCAAAAAAGGCTCGGTGAAACTCCGAGCCTTTCAGCAAAACTTTCTGCGGTTCTACTTACAACACCGTGGATATTCAGGACAAGCAGGAGTCCCTCTCAAGGGGCAACTTTCATCATTTGCCTGAGGATTGGAACCAGAGAATGCAAGGGCACTCAAACTCAGTCCCAGCACAGTCAGAAGGTATACAAGTCTTCGTTTCATCGTTTTCTCACCTCCTTTGGAATTGAAATGGTAACAGGTTTCACTGAATTCAGGGAATTACGTAACCAAGCAAGTTCGTCAATCAATTCTTTCACATCGAGTTTGGCAAATTCACCTTTGAGAAATTGGAGTCGTTCGGCGTCGTCACAATCACCCGGACAAAGAGCGAGACGTTCAGCCAATACTTCTGCAAAATGCTTCTTCAATTGATCATCCAGCACCCCATAAATCGCCTGATGGAGAGCTCTTTCAGCCGCCTTCAACTGTGCGTAAACGTCTTTTACCAGTCTACCGTCGTTGAGCATCTTTTCGACACCTGCAAGCTGCCCCTTGATGTAGTGAAGACGTTTTACGATCTCCTTTTTCTCTTTGTGGCTTATTATCATTCGTCTTACTCTTGAGTAACTGACACCAATATAGACCGGGTGGGGGGTGTCTGTCAAGTGCAACAGATTTTGTTTATGAGGCAACGGCGAATGTCTGCACACATTCTTCCGCCTTTCGCTCAGCGTCTGTTGTGCGTAAAGAGTTTGGCGGTGAAAATTTCGAGCATGGTATTCCGAAGGACTCTTTGGAATGCAAAACAATAACTCTACTTCTTCTCCTCTTCTTTCTTTTTCGGCACAAAGTTGAGCGAAACCGAGTTGATGCAGTACCGCAATCCTGTGGGACGAGGACCATCTTCAAATACATGTCCAAGATGTCCTTTGCATTTGGCGCAATGCACTTCACGCCGCACCATACCGTGTGAGTAATCTACCTCTTCTTCAACCGCACCACTGCTCACCGCGTCGTAAAATGCGGGCCAGCCGCAACCGGAGTTGTACTTTGTTTTCGAGGTAAACAGTTCAGCTCCGCATCCGGCACAGTGGTACGTTCCTTCTTCAAAGAAGTCGTCGTAGATGCCTGTGAAGGGCATTTCTGTGGCTTTCTCCCACAGCACTTTTTTCCGCAATGTTGAATCTTGTTCCATTGTCTTTTCCTTTTTCACTTGTGTGAAGACGATTCCCGCTCCAACGACAAATACGATTAAAAGTACGCGTATTAGCGGCAGATATGTTTTCATGTTCTCTCCTTCCCGGTTCTTTCGTTACACACTACAACACTCAGCGGAACTGTTTTTCTCCCGAACGAGAAAAATGTTATCCTTTTGTGATAATTCAACGTTAGAAGACGCTTACGCTCACATATTTTTTAGGATTCGACTTGATGTCTTTCACCAAATCGTTCAAATTGATGGCGAGACTGTCCAGATGGTGGTAGAGATTTTCGTCGTGCATCAACTTTCCGAGTGAGCCTTCTCCCTGTTCAACTTTTTTGAAGACTGTTTCAATCGCCTGACTTGCATCCCGAAATCGTTTTGCTGCCTCTTCCATCGTCTTTGCCGTCACACGAATGCTGTTGACTCCTTCTTCGATGTTGCCGCGCTGTGTAACCGCAAGTGTGTCGAGATGGCGGGCAAAGATGGTTAATCCTTCCGAGAATTCTGAAAAATTACCAACGGCAGAGTCGATGTTGCCGCCTTGCTCTTTGACAAGTTGCTGAAGCTCGCGTGCGGCACGACTGAATTCAAGAAGTGTTACCTGAATGTTTCTCCTCGTCGGCTCATCAAATGTGGTGTTGACGCGCTCCAGTATTCCCAGCACGTTGGTTGAAATAGGAGAAAGCGTTGATGTCAACTCTGTAAGGTCTGCTTCATACGCGCCGGTGAGTGTATCACCATCTTCCAATGTTTCCGGCGAAACGCCGGGGGTAATAGCAATTTGTTTTCCTCCCATAATGCTCGACGATTTGATATACGCTTTTGAGTCGCGTGAAATGCGTACTTTATTCTGAATGGCAACATCGACAGCGATGACATTTCCCGCAAGACGCATCTCTTCTACTTTTCCGATATTCAGCCCTGCAATGGTAATAGGGCTTCCCTGCGTCAGTCCGTTAACATTGTCGTAGAAAATTGTCAGCGTGTAATCTTTCGACCGAAAGTCAATCCCTTTTAAGTAGATGACGCCGCTGACAAAAATGATTGCGGCAAGAAACACGACAATGCCGATTTTGGTTTCGTTTGACATCTTCATACATCACCTCGTGTTGAACAATGGTGGATCATCGGTTACGTTTGAATTTCACTTTCAATATATTTTCTCACTTCGGGATCAGAACTGTTTTTGATCTCGTCTTTTGTTCCAACCGTAATAAATCTTCCGTTTTCGAAAATTGCAAAACGGTCTCCAACAACAAAAGCGCTGTGCACATCGTGTGTGACGATAAGCGAGGTAACTCCGAGATTCCGCTTTAATTCGTTGATCAGCATGTTGATGCCGTCGGCAGTTTCAACATCGAGTCCTGTTGTCGGTTCGTCGTAGAGCATGTATTTGGGTGTTAAGGCAATAGCGCGGGCAAGACCGACTCGTTTTTTCATTCCACCGCTGAGACTGGAGGGCATGAGATGTTCAACGTTTTCTAATTTCACAAGACTTAGTGCGTAACGAACACGTTCTCTCAGATCGGCATCTTTCAAATCTCCGTGTCTGCGTAACGCCAACTCAATATTTTCTCCCACCGTCATTGAATCAAACAACGCCGCCCCCTGAAATAAAAAACCGAACTTGAAACGTAAGCGCTGTAATTGACGAAACGACATTGTGGTTACCTCTTTTCCGTCAACAGTAATTGAGCCTGCGTCTGGTTTTATTAACCCGATGATCATTTTCAGCAACACACTTTTCCCTCCGCCGCTTTTGCCGAGAATGACCGTTGTTTCTCCATCCCGCACGTCAAGGTGTACTCCGCGGTGTACTTCTTTCTCCCCAAACGATTTATAAACGTTTTCTATGTTGATCATAATAACACCGAGGCAAGCACGAAATCCATAACAACAACCGACAGACAGGTGAGCACTACGGTATTCATTGTGGCTTTGCCCACTCCTTCGGAGCCGCCTTCAACTTTATATCCCTGGTAACTTGCAACAGAAGTAATGATGTAGCCAAAAAAACATCCTTTAATAATTCCGAATACTGCGTCCCACGTTTCAAATGAGTTTTTCATTCCTTCAATGAAAGCTTCGTTGGTAATTCCCGATACCGCCGAGGCGCCGAATAAACCGCCGAGTATGGCAACAACATCGCCAAAGATAACAAGAATAGGAAACATGATGATACCGGCAATGACGCGCGGTGTAATGAGAAATGAAATCGGATCGAACGCCAGCGCTTCGAGTGCGTCAATTTGTTCTGTTACCCTCATTGTTCCAATTTCTGCGGTAATTGTGGCGCCAACTTTACCCGCCAATACCAGCGCCGAAAGCAATGGCACCAGTTCCAGCAAGACAGACTTGGTTACCAACGCTCCCACTACTGTGCGTGGAATCCAATCATACAATTGATAAGACGATTGCACAGCGGTTACCATCCCGACGAAGAATGATACAAACAGAACAATCGGAATAGAATTGTTTCCAATCATCACCATCTGTTGAAGAATGTTGCGGGAGTACTCTTTGGCGTTAGCGGCATTGCGGATCATCCACCAGTTAATGGAAAAATATCTTCCGAGGTTCTCAAAAAAGGAGATGATACCTTTGCCAAAGAGAGTAAAGAGATGGGTGGGTTGAAGTTCAGAAATGTGTGCCATCCCGTTCTTGAGTATTGTCAATAATTGTGCAGACAATATTCAAAATCGTCTTGCCAAAATCAAGAATTCTCCTTTCTGCTAAATATGGAGAGGGGAGGAAAATAGTAAAATGAGACACCTGAAAAACTATTCTTTTGAGCGCCCACCAGCAAAACAGGATGTCGGGCAGGTACAGCTTGCATTAATTATCAGCGATGGGATAAATACCTAGAGCCCAGAGCATTGTCGGAACTTCCTGTTGAATCATTTGAACCAGCCAATAAAAATTAAACAGCATCAAAGCAATTGCTACAATGAGCATTATTATATAGCCATTAACCTTTGCTCTTTTTTTCTGTAATTCTTTCTATAAGGAGTCTCCTTTCTTGTTTGATATCATAACGATATCATATCAATATCAAAAAGTCATGCTTTTCTTTCTGAAAATAAAAAAT
>JBFMDF010000125.1:0-5977 GCA_040753935.1 Bacteroidota bacterium
ATGGTTTTTTTGTTGACTGTACGAAGATCAATCTTCATACAGAAGTCGTATAGCGAAGTAAATTTTCCTTTTTCGGTGCGTGCTTTCACAATTGCTTCTACTGCGTTCACGCCAACATTTTTAATAGCGGCAAGACCAAAACGAATTCCCTCAGGGGTTACGGTAAAATCTTTGTCGCTCTCATTCACATCTGGCGGCAAAACTTGAATTCCCAATTTGCGGCAATCGTCAATGAACAACACAATCTTATCGGTGTTGTTGATTTCCGACGTCAATGTTGCCGCCATGTATTCTGCAGGATAGTGAGCTTTAAGATACGCCGTTTGGTACGCCACAATGGAATAGGCAACCGAATGCGATTTGTTGAATCCGTACGATGCAAACTTTTCAATTAAATCAAAAATTTCTCCGGCTAATGTTGCGCTTAACTTGCTGGTCTTTTGTGCACCTTCAATGAACTCCGCTTTCAATCCCTCCATAATTTTTTTATCTTTTTTCCCCATTGCACGGCGCATCAAGTCGGCTTTTGCCAGCGTGAAGCCGGCAATATCGGAGGCAATACGCATCACCTGCTCTTGATAGACGATAACACCGTAGGTCTCCTTCAGAATCGGTTCCATCTTTGGATGGAGATATTCAATCTTTGCCAAACCGTGTTTGCGCTTAATGAAGTCACCGATATTTTCCATCGGCCCGGGACGATACAACGCGTTCATTGCCGTCAAGTCGCTGATGGAATTCGGCTTTAACTTTCTCAGCCAATCCTGCATTCCTGAACTTTCAAATTGAAAGACAGCAACGGTTTGCCCTTTACCGAACAGTTCAAATGTTTTCGGATCGTTTTCCGGAATAGCATCGAGATTGATCGTCACACCATGATGTTTCTTTATTAACTCCAGCGTATGCTCAATAACTGTCAGCGTACGAAGACCGAGAAAATCCATTTTCAGCAGGCCTGCTTCTTCAAGGTCTTTCATCGTAAATTGCGTCATTAACTCGGTGCTCGGTGTTTTGTACATCGGAACAAAATTGACGAGCGGTTCTGGAGCAATCACAACTCCGGCGGCATGCATGCCGGCATTGCGGTTCATTCCTTCAAGCACTTTTGCAATTTCAAACATCTGTTGAATTTTCGGATCAGCACTTTCTTTGTACGGCTTGAGGTCAGGAAGTGTATCTAACGCTTCTTGTATCGGCATCACTTTTCCGAGAATAGTCGGAATGTGCTTGTTGATACTTTCCACTGTTGAGAGAGGAATACCAAGAACACGGGCAACATCTTTCAATACCGCTTTTGACGAGAGTGTACCGAAGGTAATGATCTGCGCTACGTTGTCTCTGCCGTATTTTTCACGAACATAGTCAATCACTATTTCACGTTTTGCGTCTGAAAAATCAACATCGATATCCGGCATTGAAACCCGATCGGGATTAAGAAAACGTTCAAACAGCAGATCGTACTTTAACGGATCAACGTTAGTAATGCCGGTTGCGTACGCTACAATACTTCCGGCCGCACTACCTCTGCCCGGACCAACCATAACGCCTCGTTCACGCGCCGCACGAATGAAATCAGAAACGATTAAAAAATATCCTGCATATCCCATCGTATTGATAACGGAAAGTTCATGCTTGATCCGTGCTTCAATTTCCGGGGTGATCGTCTCATAACGTGTACGAAGCCCTTGCCAGGCAATTTTTTCGAGGTACTCTTCAAGCGTAGAAACACCGGCATCTGGCGGAATTGGAAATTTCGGCATTTGATTTTTGCCGAGTTCAAGATCGAGATTGCACTTGTCTGCAATTTCAAATGTGCTGGCTATTGCTTCAGGGAATTCTTTAAACAGTTCGCACATTTCTTCGGCACTTTTGAAATAAATTTGGTCGGTGCCGTACCGCAGATTGTTAATGTCCGGTGGATTTGAAGCATCAGCATCGGGAATCAACAGCATCACGTTATGCGCAACAGCATGTTCTTTTTTGATGTAATGACAATCGTTGGTCGCAACCAGTTTGATGTTCAACTCCCGGGCAAGTTTCGGCATGTCGCGTAGAACAATCTTTTCAGCGGGAATACCGTGGTTCTGGATTTCAAGATAGAAATCATCTCCGAAAAGATTTTTATACATCAACGCAATTTCTTTGGCTTCCTCATAATCGCCGTTAATCAAATGGCTGGCAACAACACCGCCGGCACATGCCGACATCGCAATCAGCCCTTCGTGGTATTGCGAGAGAAGTTCAAAATCTATACGCGGCTTGTAGTAATATCCCTCCGTGTGACCAAGCGTGACAAGTTTAATCAGATTTTTATAGCCGATAAGATTCTTGCACAGCAGTATCAGATGGTTGTAGTCTCGTTTCTTTTTTGATTTGCCGTCAATAACAAGTAGGTCGTTTCCATCATCTTTCTCTTTCGATTTCTGAAAGCGGCTCCCCTTGGTGAGGATGTACACTTCGCAACCAATAATCGGTTTGATCCCCTTCTTTTTTGCTTTCTTGTAGAATTCGATGGCGCCGAACATCACGCCGTGGTCGGTTAACGCCACTGCAGGCATCTTACAATCAACTGCCGCCTGCAAGAGGGTGTTAACCGTTGCGGCACCATCGAGTAGAGAATAGTGTGTGTGATTATGAAGATGGATGAATTGAGACATCTTAAATTTCAAAATTACAAGATTAACGTCAATAGACAAGGAGTTTCGGTTCTGTCATCTCTTGGATAGCATATTTCACTCCCTCTCTGCCAAATCCAGAATCTTTTACGCCGCCGTACGGCATGCTATCAACTCGGAATGTCGGATACTCATTAACAATGACACCGCCGACTTTCAAATGGTTGTAGGCATACTGAATAGTACGAAAATCGTTCGAGAATATTCCAGCTTGCAGACCGTATTTCGAATTGTTTACTTTTTCAATTGCATCTTCGATGGATGAATATTGCTCCAGCGTTACAACGGGACCGAAAATTTCCTCTGAGCAAACTTTCATATCCGGTTTCACATCGGAAAGAATGGTGGGCAGATAAAAAATACCATTTCTCGTTCCTCCAATCAATACTTTTGCTCCTTGCGCTTTCGCTTCATTCACCCATACCTCAACACGTTTCGCCTCGTTCTCTGAAATCATCGGACCGACAATGGTTTTCTCATCCAGCGGATCTCCAATAACAATTTTTGAAACAGCGTCAACGAATTGTTTTTCGAATTCAGTAGAAATACTATCGTGTACGATGACCCGCTGGACTTTAATACATACCTGGCCGGCATATCCGAATCCTCCTAGCACACAGCGAGAAACAGCATGAGCAATATCGGCTGTTTGGTCAACAATAACTCCGGCGTTCCCACCAAGTTCAAGAACTACCTTTTTCTTCCCCGCTTTTTGCTTCAGCAGCCATCCAACTTTTGCGCTTCCGGTAAAACTCAGCATCGCAACGCGGTCGTCAGTAACGAGCGACTCTGCCTGCGCATTTGACGTTGGTACAATGTTGATTGTCTTTTTTTCTAATCCTGAGTTCACCAGCAATTCACCCAGCAATAACGATGTCAACGGCGTTTGCGGAGGAGGTTTAAGAATAAACGAGTTACCGCTGGCAATTGCCGGCGCAATTTTATGCGCAACAAGATTTAACGGAAAGTTGAATGGTGTAATGCACACAACGATACCAATAGGAAATCTGTTAACAATGCCATGTTTACCATGTGCGGCTGAAGTGATATCCAGTGAAAGTGTTTCGCCGTTTATCCGTTTCGCTTCTTCGGCCGCAATGGTGAATGTTGATATTGCACGGTCAACTTCTGCGCGGGAAAAGAGTATCGGTTTTCCCGCTTCTGCTGTGATGAGGCGGGCAAATTCTTCCTTCCGCTGCTGTAATTGTGCGGCAATAGAATGAAGAATGTCTGAACGCTGATAACTCGAAAACCGGGAAGTAACCGCAAATGCTTGCTGTGCAGAAAGAAGTGCTGCTTCTATATGCCGTAGTTCTGCCTGATATACTTCTGCAACAGGTGAAGTGGTATAAGGATTTGTTACGACGGCAGTTTCGCTGCTGGAAGTTAGATTACCACCGATATAGAATTGTTTGACTTGCATGTGGAGTTATGGTATTACAAAATTACCAGATAATTCCGGATGTTGTAGTTTTGTAATTTTGCAATTTAAGGAAATCAACTTCTAACAAAATTGACAATCTCATCTATCGCACCATTCACAGAAACATTCCAGCGTTTTCCGGTGTTGCGGTCTTTCAATTCAATTTCGTTATTGTTCAAATTCTTTTCGCCAACAATCACCTGTAGCGGCATGCCGAGTAAATCAGCATCTTTGAACTTGAATCCCGCCGTTACGTCTGTGCGGTCGTCGAACAACACGGTAATTCCTTTCGCTTTCAACTTCGCATATAATACTTCTGCTTGTTTCTTCACCGCTTCGGAATTCATATTGATACCGATTACATGGACATCGAACGGTGCGAGAGATTTCTGCCATTTAATTCCATGTTCATCGTGATGTTGTTCAATATGGCAGGCAATAATCCGTTCAACACCGATGCCGTAACTTCCCATGATAATCGGGTGCTCCTCTCCCTTTTCATCGAGGAAGTTTGCTTTCATGGCAACGGAGTACTTGGTACCTAATTTGAAAATGTGTCCAACCTCAATCCCTTTTACGATACGTAGTTTGCCTTTCCCATCCGGACTCAATTCTCCTTCTTCAACAACGCGAAAATCGTGATACGATGTAATTGTTGCATCACGAGTAAGGTCAACATTCATTAAATGATAATCATTTTTGTTTGCACCACACACAAGTCCATTTGCTCCTTCCAATCTTTTATCGGCTACAATAAGAAACTTTCCGTCGAGACCAACAGGACCAATTGATCCCGCGTCAGCGCCGGTCAATTCAAGCAATTCATCCGGATGAGCGGGACGAATATCTGCTCCAAATACCGCGTGAAGTTTTGCTTCGTTTAATTGATCGTTGCCGAGCATCAACACCAGCACTGGTTGTGCGCCATTCATGAACACCAACGATTTGGCGCACCGTGTTGTCGGCACATCCAAAAATGATGCAACTTGATCGATTGATTTACAGTTGGGTGTGTGTACTTCTTTGATCGGCGGATTGTCGTTAAATCGCTCAGCCTTGGGAACCAACGACGTAGCGATTTCGACATTTGCTGCGTACCCGCTTTCATAGCACACGGCAAGATTATCTTCACCGGCGTTCGATTCCACCATAAATTCTTGAGAACCACTCCCCCCCATTGCACCGCTCGAAGCGCCGACAACAAAAAAGGTGAGTCCGCAACGTGTATAAATATTGCGGTATGCCTGTGCATGTAATTCGTAACTTTTGTCCAATCCTTCCCATGAACTATCGAGACTGTACGAATCTTTCATCGTAAACTGTCTGCCGCGAAGCACTCCTGATTTAGGACGAGGTTCGTTCCGAAATTTGGTTTGAATCTGATACCAAATTTGCGGCATGTCTTTGTATGATTTAACATGGTTCTTGGCTATCGCAGTAATAACTTCTTCATGCGTTGGCGCCAACACCATTGGTCTGTTTTTAATATGAAACATGATGTCGCCAAACGCTTTTACGCGGTCTGTTTCTTCCCATAGTTCAATCGGATTTAACGCCGGTAAATGAAATTCTTGTCCGCCGATGGCATCCATTTCCTCACGGATGATCTGCATAACTTTTTTCATCACCGCATAGCCCAGCGGTAGAAATGAATACACCCCTGCGGTTAACTGTCGCATTAATCCTGCACGGATCATTAACTGGTGGCTTGGAATTACTGCATCAGCAGGAACTTCTTTGATGGTAGGGAAAAAACCTTTTGATAAGCGCATCTGTTTCTTAAAAGTAAGTGATTACAAGATTATCAAGATTTCAGAATTGCGGATCAAATATTACAATCGTTGAATTCTGCTATCTTGCCGTTTAACGTGTGCTCTCG